>QNCW01000149.1 GCA_003645885.1 Candidatus Latescibacterota bacterium
GCCGAGGCAGAGGGATTTCCAGTGGATAAAGGTTCAGTTGGCATCCCCTGAGGTCATAAGGAGCTGGTCGCACGGGGAGGTCACCAAGCCTGAGACGATAAACTACCGTTCTTACAGGCCGGAAAGGGACGGCCTCTTCTGCGAGAGGATATTCGGCCCGACCAAGGACTGGCAGTGTCAGTGCGGGAAGTACAAGGGGATAAGGTACAGGGGCGTCATATGTGACAGGTGTGGGGTGGAGGTGACGCAGGCGAAGGTGCGCCGGGAGAGGATGGGGCACATAGAGCTGGCCGTTCCCGTGGCCCACATATGGTACTGGAAGGTCATACCCAGCAGGATAGGGTACCTACTGGACATATCGGTCGGGGATCTGGAGAGGGTGCTCTATTATGAGGCCTATATCGTGGTGGACCCAGGGGACGCCCCCGTGGAGAAGAAGCAGATACTGACCGAGGAGGAGGTCGAGGAACTCAGGGAGGGGGGGTACACCTTCAGGGCCGAGATGGGGGCTCCGGCGATAAGGGAGCTTTTAGCTGAGCTCGACGTGGAGGACCTCTCGGCCGAGCTGAGGGCGAGGGTTAAGGTGGAGACCTCGGCCCAGAGGAAGCAGGAGCTTCTGAAGAGGCTCAAGGTGGTGGAGGCCTTCAGGCAGTCGGGGAACCGGCCGGAGTGGATGATATTGGAAGTGATACCTGTGATACCTCCGGACCTGAGGCCGCTCGTTCCTTTGGACGGCGGTAGGTTCGCCTCCTCCGACCTCAACGACCTTTACAGGAGGGTGATAAACAGGAACAACCGCCTCAAGAAGCTGATGAAGCTCCAGGCTCCCGAGGTCATCCTCAGGAACGAGAAGAGGATGCTTCAGGAGGCCGTGGACGCCCTCCTTGACAACGGAAGGAGGGGACAGGAGGTCAAGGGCGAGGGCAACAGGGCCCTGAAGTCCCTGAGCGACATGTTGAGGGGGAAGGAGGGGAGGTTCCGCCAGAACCTGCTCGGCAAGAGGGTGGACTACTCCGGGAGGGCGGTGATAGTGGTCGGGCCGGAGCTCAAGCTTCATCAGTGCGGCCTCCCGAAGACCATGGCACTGGAGCTCTTCAAGCCCTTCGTGATACACAGGCTCGTGGAGAAGGGGGTAGCACAGACAGTAAAGAGCGCCAAGAGGATGATAGAGAGGGAGCGTCCCGAGGTCTGGGACGCCTTAGAGGAGATAATAAAGGACCACCTCGTGCTCCTCAACCGTGCTCCCACCCTCCACAGGCTTTCGATACAGGCCTTTCAGCCCGTGCTCATAGAGGGTAAGGCGATAAAGATCCATCCCCTGGTGTGTGCGGCCTTCAACGCCGACTTCGACGGGGACCAGATGGCGGTCCACGTGCCGCTTTCCTTCGAGGCGCAGATAGAGGCCTCGGTCCTGATGCTCTCCAGCCAGAACATACTGCTTCCGGCCAACGGCTCGCCCGTGGTCGTGGCCAACCCGCAGGACATAGCTTTGGGGTGCTACTACCTCACGAAGATGAAGAGGGGCGGGAAGGGCTCGGGCAAGAAGTTTGCGAACCCCGAGGAGGCCATACTCGCCCACGAGTACGGCGTCGTGGACCTCCACAGCGACATATGGGTGAGGGTGGACGGGAAGATGGTGGAGACCACCGTGGGGAGGTTGCTCTTCAACGAGATACTTCCCAAGGGCTTCGGTTTCGTGAACGAATTGCTCAACAAGAAGCGGCTCCAGGAGATCGTCTCCCTGCTGTACAGGAGGTACGGTAACCAGCGCACGGCTGAGTTCTTGGACAAGCTTAAGGAGATAGGTTACAAGTACGCCACCCTCTCGGGACTCACCATAAGCATAGACGATGTCATAGTCCCCGAGGAGAAGCAGGAGCTGATAGAGAGGGCCCTCAAGGAGGTCGAAGCGATACATCAGCAGTACAAGAGGGGGGTCATAACCGACGGAGAGAGGTACAACAAGGTCATAGACGTCTGGACCCACACCAGGACCGAGGTGACCAAAGTCCTCTTCAAGAGGCTCCAGGAGGCGGACGGGGGCTTCAACCCCGTGTTCATGATGCACGATTCGGGTGCCAGGGGCAGCGAAGAGCAGGTGAGCCAGCTGGGCGGGATGAGGGGGCTCATGACCAAGCCCCAGAGGAGGCTCACGGGAGGTGAGATAATAGAGACCCCCATAACCGCCTCCTTCAAGGAGGGCCTCTCGGTGTTGGAGTACTTCCTCTCCTCCCACGGGGCGAGGAAGGGCCTGGCTGACACGGCCTTGAAGACCGCCGAGGCAGGGTACCTCACCAGGAGGATGGTGGATGTGGCCCAGGATGTGGTGGTCACCGAGGAGGACTGCGGGACCGTGAGGGGGATAGAGGTGAGCGCCCTCAAGGAGGAGGACAGGGTGGTGGAGCCCCTCTCGGAGAGGATATTGGGGAGGGTGGCCTTAGAGGACGTCGTGGACCCTGCGACGGGGGAGATAATCGTGCCTGCGGGGGAGGAGATAACCGAGGAGGCGGCGGATAAGATAGAACGGGCGGGCATAGAGACGGTGCTCATAAGGTCCGTTCTCACCTGCGAGGCGAGGCACGGGGTCTGCGTGAAGTGTTACGGGAGGAACCTGGCCACCGGGAAGATGGTGAGCATAGGGGAGGCCGTTGGGATAATAGCCGCACAGTCCATAGGGGAACCGGGGACGCAGCTTACACTCAGGACCTTCCACGTGGGAGGTACGGCCTCCCGCATAGCCGAGCAGGAGGAGATAACCGTCAGGGTCCCCGGGAGGCTCAGGTTCCAGAACATGCGCACGGTCGTAAGGGAGGACGGCCAAGTTGTGGTCGTGGGGAGGAACGGGCAGATAGAGGTCGTCGACGACCAGGGCGTCGTAAGAGGAAGGTACCAGATACCTTACGGTGCGGAACTTATGGTGGAGGACGGGCAGGAGGTGAAGGAGGGTTCCGCCCTCTACCGCAGGGACCCGTACAACAACCCCATCCTCACCGACCACGGTGGGGTGGTGAGGTTCGTGGACATATTGGAGGGGAAGACCGTCAAGGAGGAGTTCGACGAGGTCAACCAGGCAAGGCAGTGGGTGATAGTGGACTACAGGGACCGTTCCCTTTCCCCGAGGATAGAGATACTGACCGAGGACGGGAACAGGGTCCGGAACTACATCCTGCCCATAGGCGCCAGACTTCAGGTGAGGGACGGGGATAGGGTCGGTCCGGGGGACATCTTAGCGAAGACCCCCCGTGAGATAAGCAAGACCAGGGACATAACCGGCGGCCTCCCGAGGGTGGCGGAGCTCTTCGAGGCCAGGAGGCCGAAGGAGCCCGCCGTGGTCTCGGAGATAGATGGGACCGTCAGGGTCGGAGGCCAGGTGAGGGGTGCGAGGGAGGTCACGGTCGTGGGGGACGACGGGGAGGAAAGGAAGTACCTCATCCCCTACGGGAAGCACCTCTTGGTGCACACGGGGGACAGGGTCCGTGCCGGGGAGAAGCTTTCGGAAGGCGCTGTGAACCCGCACGACATCCTGAGGATCCTGGGAGCGAGCAAGGTCCAGGAGTACCTGGTGAACGAGATACAGGAGGTGTACAGGCTTCAGGGGGTCCGCATAAACGATAAGCATATAGAGATAATAGTCCGTCAGATGATGCAGAAGGTCAGGATCGTGGACCCGGGCGATACCAACTTCCTCGAAGGGGAGATCGTAGAAAAGGCCCGTTTCCAGGAGGAGAACGAGAGGATAATCTCCAAAGGCGGCATCCCGGCGACCGCCCAGCCTGTGCTCTTGGGGATATCCAAGGCCTCGCTCACGACGGAAAGCTTCATCTCGGCAGCCTCGTTCCAGGAGACGACGAGGGTCTTAGCGGAGGCCGCCACCCAGGGCAAGGTGGATCACCTCAGGGGCCTTAAGGAGAACGTGATAGTGGGTAAGCTCATCCCCGCCGGCACGGGCGCCCCGAGGTACAGGCAGGTGGTGTACCAGCCGGTCGAGGAGGCAGCGGAGGAGGCCGAGGAAGAGGCCGCAGCAGGTTGATGGGAGGAGTTCATGCCTACGATCCAGCAGCTTATAAGGAACGGAAGGAAGAAGGTGAAATCCCGCTCCAAGTCCGTGGACCTGGAGGGATGCCCTCAGAGGAGGGGGGTGTGCCTCAGGGTGTACACCGTCACCCCCAAGAAGCCGAACTCCGCCCTCAGGAAGGTCGCCAGGGTCAGGCTCACCAACGGCAGGGAGGTGACGGCCTACATCCCAGGGGAGGGACACAACCTCCAGGAGCACTCCGTGGTGCTCATAAGGGGTGGGAGGGTGAAGGACCTACCCGGCATCAGGTACCACATAATCCGTGGAACTTTGGACGCGGCCGGGGTGGAGGGGAGGCGCAAGAGCCGTTCCAAATACGGCGTGAAGAGGCCCAAGTAGGGGGGAGTTATGCCGAGGAAGGGTAGTCCAGGCCGCAGGGAGATACCTCCGGACCCAAAATATGGAAGTGTACTTGTAGCGAGGTTCATAAACAATATGATGAGGGACGGGAAGAAGGCCGTGGCGGAGAAGATATTCTACAGGGCCCTGGAGCTCGTAGAACAGAGGACAGGGAAGAGGGGGTTGGAGGTCTTCGAAAGGGCCATAGAGAACGTTAAGCCAGTTCTGGAGGTCAGGCCGAGGAGGGTAGGGGGAGCCACATACCAGGTCCCCGTGGAGGTCAGGCCCGAGAGGAGGACCATACTTTCCATAAAGTGGATAATACAGGCTGCGAGGGAGAGGCCCGAACGGACTATGGTACAGAGGCTTGCGAACGAGATCATCGCCGCATACAGAAACGAGGGGGCGGCCATAAGGCGCAGGGAAGAGACCCACCGCATGGCGGAAGCCAACAGGGCCTTCGCACATTACAGGTGGTAACCATGCCCAGGGAGTGTCCGTTAGAGAGGGTCAGGAACATAGGATTCATGGCCCACATAGATGCGGGGAAGACAACCACCACCGAGCGCATCCTTTACTACACCGGAAGGGTGCGCAGGATGGGGGAGGTGGACGAGGGGACCGCCACCATGGACTGGATGGAGCAGGAGAAGGAGCGTGGGATAACGATAACTGCCGCCTCCACCACCTGCTTCTGGAGGGACCATCAGATAAACATAATAGACACCCCTGGGCATGTGGACTTCACGGTGGAGGTGGAAAGGAGCCTGAGGGTCCTGGACGGGGCCGTGGGGATATTCTGCGCCGTGGGAGGGGTGGAGCCCCAGTCCGAGACTGTGTGGAGGCAGGCCGACAAGTACAGGGTCCCGAGGCTCGCCTTCGTCAACAAGATGGACAGGGTAGGGGCCGATTTCTTCAGGGTCCTGGAGATGATGGAGGAGAGGCTCTCCGGAAGGTTCGTGCCGGTGCAGCTTCCCATAGGTGCCGGGGACATATTCAACGGGATAATAGACCTTGTGGAGATGAAGGCTTTCACGTATTTAGAGGAGACCTTGGGGACGGTGTACGAGGAGATGGAGGTCCCCAGGGACCTCTCCGACGAGGCAGGGAGGTGGAGGGAGAACCTGTTGGAGGTAGCGGCGGACTTCGACGAGGAGGTCATGGAGAGGTTCTTGGAGGGGAAGGAAGTCCCGGTCGAGGCCCTGAAGAGGGCCATAAGGGAGGGCACCGTTAAGGGGGAGATCTTCCCGGTCCTCTGCGGCTCCGCCTTCAGGTACAAAGGGATACAGAAGCTGTTGGATGCTGTGGTAGATTACCTCCCTTCCCCCTTGGAGGTAGGCCCTGTAAAGGGGATACATCCGGACACCGGAAGGGAGGAGGTGAGGTACCCTTCGGACGA
>QNCW01000150.1 GCA_003645885.1 Candidatus Latescibacterota bacterium
GGGACCTCTTCCGCCAGGCCAAGGCGCACGCCCCCTGCATAATCTTCATAGACGAGATAGATGCCGTCGGACGCCACAGGGGGGCGGGCCTCGGAGGGGGCCACGACGAGAGGGAGCAGACCTTGAACCAGCTCTTGGTCGAGATGGACGGGTTCGAGTCGAGCGAGGGGATAATAATCTTAGCCGCCACGAACCGCCCCGACATCCTCGACCCCGCCCTCCTCCGGCCCGGAAGGTTCGACAGGCAGGTCGTGATGGACCTGCCCGACGTCAAGGGGAGGGAGGGGATATTGAAGGTCCACACGAGGAACATCCCCCTTTCCCGGGACGTTAAGCTGGACGTCATAGCCAAGGGGACCCCCGGGCTTTCGGGGGCCGACCTGGAGAACCTCGTAAACGAAGCCGTGCTCCTGGCCTCCCGGAAGGGGCGCAAGAGGGTGAGGATGGAGGACTTCGAGGAGGCCAAGGATAAGGTCATGATGGGCATGGCCCGCAAGATGGCGATATCCGACGAGGAGAAGAAACTTATAGCTTACCACGAGACGGGCCATGCTCTTATGGCCAAGCTTATGCCCGGAGGCGACCCCGTGCACAAGGTCACGATAATCCCCAGGGGTAGGGCTTTAGGAGTCACACATTTCCTGCCTATGGACGAGAGGCACACTTATTCCAAGAGTTACTGCATGGCAAAGCTCGTCTACGCCCTCGGCGGGAGGGCTGCGGAGAAGCTCGTGTTCGGCGAGGTCAGCACGGGAGCGGGTGGCGACTACGAACAGGCCACGGAGCTTGCGAGGAAGATGGTCTGCGAGTGGGGGATGAGCGAAAGGCTCGGACCCATTGTCTACGGCCAGAGGGAGGAGGAGATATTCTTAGGAAGGGAGATAACGAGGAGGAAGGACTACAGCGAGCGTACGGCCGAACTCATAGACCAGGAGATAAAGGCCCTCATAGAGGAGGCCGAGCGCACGGCCGAGAGGCTCCTTAAAGAGAACGAGGACAAGCTCCATGCGGTAGCCCAGGCCCTCCTGGAGTACGAGGTCTTGGACGGCGAGCAGATAGACCGGATACTCAGGGGGGAACCTCTCCACAAGTCCAAGCCCGGCCGAACTTCCAGCTCTAAGGAGCCTCCGGTCCCGACGGCAGCGAGCGAAGGATAGTCACCGTCGCAAAAGTCCCCTCAGCGCTCCGAAGATCCCCTGAGGGGCGAAGAGCATTATGCTTAGAAGTATCCCACCGTAGACCAGTATGTCGTAGTCCCTGAACCCCCTCAGCACCTCGGGCAGGAGCCCCAGGAGCACGGCACCTATCACCGCCCCCCACACCGAAGAGATCCCCCCCACCACGACCATGGTCACGAACAATACGGATTCCTTAAGGCCGAAGGTGCTCGGGCTCACGAAGGTCACGAAGTGAGCGTACAAACTTCCTGCAAGGCAAGCCAAAAGCGCACTCCATACGAAGGCGTAAAGTTTGTACTTCGCCACGTGCACCCCCACCGAACTTGCGGCCACCTCCCCCGTGTGCAGGGTGCGTAGGGCCCTCCCGACCCTGGAGTGGATCAGGTTCAAAGTGAGGACCAGAGCCGAGATGGAGAAGGCCCAGGTCGCGATGTACCACGCCCTCGGGCTCTCCAAGCTCAGGGGTCCTATCCCCAAGCTCGGTATCCCACCGAACCCGGAGGGCCCGCCCGTGAGGGACACCGAGGCGTTCAGGAATATGTGGACTATCTCCCCGAACCCCAAGGTCGCCATGGCGAGGTAGTGGCCCCTGAGCCTGAGCGTGGGAAGGCCCACCAGGACCGCCAGGAGGCCCGCTAAGGCCAAAGCGATCGAGAGCGCCGGCACGGGCTGGAACCCGGCCTTTGTGGTGAGGAGTCCGGATGTGTACGCCCCCACTGCGAAGAACGCAGCATGCCCCAGCGATATCTGGCCCGCGTACCCCATCAGCAGGCTCAGGCCGGTGGCTACGAGCACGTACATCCCCACGAAGGTGAGCACCCCCAAGTAGTAGGGGTTGTCCACGAGGAACCCGCACAGTGCCACAACCCCTGCTAAGGCGCCTAAACCTATCCTGTCCCCTCTCCCCATAGCTTCACCCCTTGAGGCCCGTCCTCGCCATGCTCTCTACGAAGTGCCTCTGGAAGAATATGTAGGCCGAAATTATGGGCAGGGCTAAAAGGACGGCCGCTGCAAGCTTTGGCCCCAAAAGCTCGGCCCTTCCCCCTACGGCGAAGAGCGCCACGGCCTGGGGCATGGTCATGAGCTTCGGTTCCCTTATGACGACCATCGGCCAGAGCACGTCGTTCCAGCTCGCCATGAAGGTCAGTATCCCTACGGTTACCATCGCCGGCTTGGAAAGGGGCCATATTATCCTGAAGAGGATGGAAAGCTCCCCACATCCGTCTATCCTCGCAGCGTCTATGAGGTCCTGGGGTATGCTCATGAAGAACTGCCTGAAGAGGAATATCCCGAAGGCGCTCACCGTGCCGGGGACTATGAGGGCGAGGTACGTATCCACCCAGCGGAACTTTACCATGAGGACGTACGTAGGTATAAGGGTCAACTGGAAGGGAACCATCATAGTAAAAAGCAGGACCCCGAACAGCAGTCCCCTCGCCTTGAAGGACAACCTCGAAAGCCCGTACCCGACCATGGAGCCGAAGACCAACACCGAGGCGGTTACGGAAAGGGCTACAAGCAGGCTGTTGAGGAAGGAGCGGCCTATGGGAACCCTATCGAAGACTATCCTGTAACTCTCCAGGCTCGGACGGCTCGGCACGAGCCCGAAGGAAGGTATCTCGGCCTCGGGCTTAAAAGAGGCCGCCACCATCCAGAGGAAGGGGTACACGAACACGAGCGCACCTGCAAGCAGGACGGAATACGAAAGGACGTGCGACCACCTCGGCCTATACATACACCTCCCTCTCCACGAAGCGCCTCTGAAGCGCCACCACCAAGAATATTATGAGAGCGAATGCGAACCCCAAGGTCGCCGCATACCCCATCCGATAGAAGTAAAAGGCTTGTTTGTAGATGTATAGGACGGCCGAGAGCGTGGAGTTGAGGGGACCACCTCCTGTCATTATATAGGGCTCTATGAAGAGCGAGAAGCCCCCTATGGTCGAAAGCACGAGCACTAAGACCACGACGGGGTTCAACATCGGCAAAGTTATGTGGAAGAACTGCTGCAACTTGGATGCTCCATCCAATTCTGCTGCCTCGTAAAGCTCCCTGGGTATCCCCTGGAGCCCGGCCAAGAACATCACTATGTAAAGGCCCACGTTCTTCCAGGTCGCCATGATCGCTATCGAAGGCATGGCCCAGCTCGGGCTCGTAAGCCACGGGACCCTCCCGAGGCCGAGCTTCGCTAAGAGCTTGTTCAGGACTCCTGTGTCGGCGTACAGCTGCTGCCATAGTATCGTGACCACGACCCCGGAGACCACCACGGGGACGAAGTAAGCCGCCCTGAAGAGCCCTATAAGCCTGAGCTTACGGTTCAAAAGCTCTGCGAAGAAGAGGGCCACGGCTATCTGGAGGGGAATGTGGATGGCGAGGAAGATGAAGGTGTTGTAAAGGGCCCTGAAGAACAGGGAATCGGATGCGAGCCTTATAAAATTTGCAAGGCCCACCCACTTCATGGGGGAGACTATGTCCCACTTGTGGAAGACCAGGACGAGGGAGAACCCCAGAGGATACGCCATGAAGACGAGGAAGTGCACGATGTAAGGGAGACAGAGCAGATATCCGACCGTCCCACGCCTCATCCTGCCCCCATTAAAATTGGAGCTTAGACAGCAAGACGACCACCGGAGGAGACACCCCTAAATCCCTCACAGGGGGTCACTTTGAGAAGATAAAGGGGATTGACAACATGGGCCTTCTTCCGATATTTTGTCAGCAGACAATGGACAAAGGAAGGAGGTTACCATGCTGCCCATCCCCATGCCTTATGATACTCTCCAGAACCATCTTTGTCAAGTCCTTTTCGGTCCTGTCAACCTTATATGCTACTGGGACAGGGAGAAAAATCAAGCCTGCTTCATGGCCACTAACCTTCCTGCAACGCACAGGACCTTCAGATGGGGAAAGTCCAGAAGAAGGACCCAAGGGATCTTCAGGGATTACAAGTCCCAAGGGTTTGACTTGGAAGCCACTTGCCTGGTTCATCCCGATCGCCTCCAGAAGCTTCTTTTGGTTGTGGCTGTGGCCTATGTGTGGATGTATCATGTTGGAAGATGGGTCTTCCGTACTGGAAGGAGAAAGCAGCTTGATGCTGCTCCTAAGCGGTCTTTCTCTTTCTTCCGCTTAGGCTTGGACTGGATTACTCAGGCCATATCTCGCTTCCAGCCTATCAAGGTCGGGTTTGCTCCTTACTCTTAGCTACCTAAAAGTGACCCTTAGTGAGGTGCCTCATCTTACCTCCTCCTTCCAAGGTTCACCATTCTTCCTGAAACTTTAAGCCTATCCTGGCATCTTTCTATGATTATTGCTTTCCTCCCAGAAAAATCCTTCTTGGTAAAGACAAATATCCTTTGATCAAAATGATAATACCTTTCTATCATGAACTTCTTGTCTAACTCTAACACTCCAGTACCATGAAATTTTGAGGGGAAGAGAATAATATCGTCTTCAAACGATATTCCCCTCCCAGGAAGAGTAAAATCATGTCTGATCTTTTCCTTAACTCGCCATATTTCTGCACCTCTTAAAGCATCTACTAATATCCAAAAACTTCCCTCATGTATCAAAAGGATTCTACCACTCTTAGAGAAAGCGCTTTCGTAAGGATAGGAGATAAAATCTTCTTTGGTCCACAACATATTGCCACTTTGGTCAAAAAGGACTAAGACAGCTTTTCTTGCTGTTCCATACATCGCTACTGCTATCTTGGTCCCATCCCTTGAAACTGATAGATTACGCCTATCTACCCCTCCAAATCCCTCAGGCAAGAAAGATCTTAGGTTTCTGGACCAAATCACATCCCCTGTGGCGCTGTCCAAAAGATAAAGCGTCACATCGTGGTAATATGCTATCCTATCCTCCCCTGCAAACTTCGCCTTCCATGGACTCAACTCCCCCTTCCTGCGCCATAAAACCTCTCCTGTCTTACCATCCCAAACCGTCAACACATCCCTTCCAGCCATCGGATCCTCAACATTTATCAAATACCTACCTGTCCTGGAGATGTAAGGTGTATGACCCTCACCATAATCTCGATGAATCCTCCATATAACATCGCCTTTGTAATCTAAATACTCGTAATATCTCCCACACCACGGCTTCCCAAAGTCCTCATCCGCCCGAGTAATCAAAGAAAACTTACCATCCTGAGATATCCCTATCGCCCCCAAGGGCCCTATGAATTCCCCCGGGGATACTTCCCACCTTCTTGGGTCTGTCTTCTCCCAAAGCTTCTTCCCCTCTATGTTATAACGATATATTCCTGTCTTATCTCCTGTCCTGAATAGAAAGCCATCATCACAGGTGTAGAAATATCCCTTACTATGTGGCAGTTCCACCTGCCAGTCAGTCTTTGCCCTCTCAAAAGCTTCCTTAAAGGAAAGCTGAGCAAAGGCAGGATATGACCACAACAGCAATCCACAAAACATAGCTGGGATAGTCCATCCTAATTGCCTCATCTCTCCCTCGTCCTTGTCTAATACACGATCTTCTTGATCCCTTTTTGAGCCGGCCATAGCTGAATCATAAACCTTTTGGATAATACGGGTACTATTAAACCATCCTTCTCGAACTCCTGAACTGTCTTCCAGTCA
>QNCW01000151.1 GCA_003645885.1 Candidatus Latescibacterota bacterium
CGACAAAGAGCTTTCAAGGATAAGCAGGAAGGGGCTCGGCAGAAGGAGGGCGGATACACTTGTCAAGGTGAGCCTGAGGGACGGAGGTGAAAGGTGGGTCCTTGTGCATGTGGAAGTCCAGGGCTATCCACAGGAGGAGTTCTCGAAGAGGATGTTCGTATACAACTATCGGATATTCGACAGGTATGACAAGGGTGTGGTGAGTTTGGCGGTTTTGACGGATGAGGACGAGGGATTTCGTCCAAGGGAATACAGGTTTTCTCTTGGGGGATTCAGGTTGGAGATGGAGTATCCAGTGGTGAAGTTGCTGGATTATCGTAGTAGGTGGCAAGAGTTGGAGGAGAGCGAGAATCCGTTTTCTGTGGTAGTGATGAGTCATTTGAAGTCTTTTGAGACGAGGGGTAGGGTGAGGGAGAGGTATGCCTGGAAGCTGAGGTTGACGAGGAAGTTGTATGAGAGGGGTTACAGCAGGGAAGATGTGTTGGGGTTGTATCGTTTCATAGACATGGTTTTGAGTTTGCCGGAGGATTTGGAGGAGGAGTATCACGAGGAGATATTCAAGGAAGAGGAGGTGAGGGATATGCCTTACATCACCACCGCAGAGAGGATAGGGATGAAAAAGGGGCTCGAGCAGGGATTGGAGGAGGGCAGGAAGCAGGGGCTTCGTGAGGGCATGTTGGAGGATGCTCGTGAGATGGTGTTGGAGGCTTTGGAGGAGAGGTTTGGGGATGTGCCTGGGGATTTGGAGGAGGTAGTGAGGGGGCAAAAGGACAGGGATGAATTGAGGAGGTGGTTGAGGTTGGCGATAAGGGCAGGAAGTTTAGAGGAGTTCAGGAGGGAGGCAGGGGTTTGACTGCCAATCCTCAGCCGAAACAGAGGAGGAAACATGCCGTTGGTCGACCTTAGGGAACAGGCCAAGCGCAGGAGCCCTGAGGAGCTTGTAGAACACCTCAAGAGCTTCGAGCTTGAGCTCAAGTTTTCGGCGGGGGTATGGTTCTTCTCGCCCGGGGGAGGCAGGTTCCACGAGAGGTACACCCCCGACCTTCCGATAGAGGCCAGGCTTGAGATAGCGGCCGAGCTTGCCGACTACGGACTTAAGGCCGTGGAGGCACATTATCCCAACGAGGTGAACGAGGAAAACCTGCACCTCTACAAGAAGCTCGAGGAGGAGACGGGGGTAAGGCTCGTCACCATAGTGCCCAACCTCTTCTACGAGGCCAAATTCGAGTTCGGCTCGCTCTCGTCGCCCATCCCCGAGGTCCGCAGGGCTGCGATAGAACGTGTCAAGCGGACGCTCGAACTGAACAAGGAAGCCGGGACCGACTTCGCCGTAGTATGGCCGGGGATAGATGGTTACGAGAACCCCTTCGGGATGGACTTCGTGGCCGCAAGGGACAGGTTCGCCGAGGGCCTTGCCGAGGCCATGGATGCTGTGCCGGGGGTCAGGGTCGCCGTAGAGCCCAAGCCCTACGAGCCCAGGGGGAGGATACTCTACGGGACCACGGCCGAGGGCCTGCTCCTCGCCCAGAAGGTCGAGGGGATGCTGAGGGCCGAGGAGAACGTGCGCCTGCTCGAGGAAGGCCACGCACTAGTGGCCATGAACCCCGAGGTGGGACACGTGCTCATGGGGTACGAGGACCTCCCGTATGCCTTCAGCCTCGTTATGGAATACGGAAGGTTGGCCCACACCCACTGGAACAGCCAGCCCTTGGGGAACTACGACCAGGACTTAGATGTAGGAGTGATAAGCCCCGAGGCCACGGAGGCGGCGCTTTATGTGCTCAAGATGTACGGATACAAGGGATACTTCGGCATAGACATAAACCCCGAGCGGATCCCCGTGAAGCAGGCCCTCAAGAACTGCATGGATGCCTTAAGAGCTGCCAACGACAGGATAAACTCGTTGGACCATGAGAAGGTAATCTACAGCACCATGCATCCGGATAAGTCCAGGGGCTGGCTTGAGGCTTACCTTATAAGGATCAGAGCCTTAAATCCGGAAAAGCTTCCACCCCTTCCTGAATTAGAGGTGTCCTGATGCTCATCCTGAGGGGGAGTGGTGACTTCCGACGGGGTCCACCCCGGGTGGGAGAGGATATCCGAGGTAGGACGAGCGAGCCCTTGGCGGGAAGGGATAGCTGGTATGGCCGAATGGGAGGTGAAGTTCGGCACCACGGGCTTCCTCCCCTCACTGGCAGGGGCTGACATAAGAAGGAGGTAGAGATGCCCCCTAAAAAGATACGCAAGAGGGACGGAAGGATCGTAGACTTCGATCAGTCCAAGATCACCGAAGCTATCTTCAAGGCCGCCCGGGCTGTAGGCGGGAGCGACAGGGAGCTGGCCAAAAGGCTCTCGGACCAGGTTGTGGCCCTGATAGACAGGCTCGGGTACACCCTCCCGAGCGTAGAGGAGGTCCAGGACCTCGTTGAGAAGGTCCTGATAGAGAACGGCCACGCCAAGACCGCCAAGGCCTACATCCTCTACCGTAAGCAGCACCAGGACATAAGGGAGACCAAGGCCCTCATAAGTGCTGTGGAGCTTATGGACGACTACCTGGACCAGATAGACTGGAGGGTCCGTGAGAACAGCAACATGGGCTACTCCCTCCAGGGCCTGAACAACTACCTTACGTCGGCCCTCACCTCGAACTACTGGCTCATGAAGGTCTATCCCCCGGAGGTCGGTAGAGCCCATACAGATGGGGACTTCCACATCCACGACCTCGGCATACTTGCGCCCTACACCTACTACGGAAGGGAGGTCGTAGTAGCCAAAAAGGACGGCAGGATACTCCTCTGTTCCATGGAGGACCTGTACAGGATGTCGGAAGGGGAGGAGGTGCTGCTCTCCAGGAAGGACGGTGCGTGGGCCAAGTATCCAAAAGGGCTCTATGTGCTGGACAGGAACGGATGGACCGAGGTGCTGAGGCTTGTGCGCAAGCGCAAGGACAAGCAGATGTTCTTCGTGAAGAACAGGGGGGGAAGGAGCGTCATAGTCACCGAGGACCATCCCCTCATCGTCGGGGATGACCCGAAGAGGGACCTCAGAACCCCTCCCGAACTCAACATAGGGGAGGACAAGCTCTTCACCGTGGACATAAAGTCCCTCCTGGAGGGAGAGAAGCTCTTCTACATAGAGGAGATAGACCTGGCGGATTCGATACTCAGGAACGGCTGGAGGGGGAAGGATAAGATATACTGCGACGGACGGCCCCTCGAGGAGGGAGCCGAAGGGGAGTTCGTGCACACAAGGACGGTGGGAGCGAGGAGGAAGATAAAACTCACCGAAGACTTCGGTTACTTCGTGGGCCTGGCCCTTGCGGACGGCTTCCTGAGTTACGACGCCAAGGCACCCCGCACGGTGTCGCTTTCCCAGAAGGACGGAGGGGAGGAATTGGAAAGGGCGGCCAAGGGCCTCAGGGAGAACGGGTTCCTGTACATATTCCAGGATAAGGGTGACGGGAGGACGGAACTTTTGGTCAAAAATCCCTTCCTGCGGTACCTGTTCGAGGTGGAATTCGGCATAACCCCCGGAAGCCGACATAAGAGCCTTCCTGTCGGCATTCTGATGTATAACATGGACTTCGTAAGAGGAGTCCTCGCAGGGCTCCTGGACGGGGATGCCAACTTCCGGAGCAGGGAGGTCACCCTGAGGATAGCAGCCAGGACCATGCTCGAGCAGGCGGCCGTGCTCCTCCACTTCATGGGCTTCACCCCGAGGGACAGACGTTTGGAGGGCCAGGGGAGTGTGAGGAAGATGGAAGACAGAGAGATAAGGCAAAACTATCCCCTCTACGGCCTATGGTTCAGGACCTTGGAGGTGGACCTGCCCTCCGAGAGATATAGAGCTTTGGAGAAATCCAGGAGGGCCTGGCACGACGAGGACCCGGATTCATGGCACGTGGTCACCAACGTTGACCCAGTAGAGGTGCCGGACGAGGACATATACGACATCACCACCAAAAGCACCACCTTGGTGGTGAACGGGATGTGGAACCACAACTGCGTCGGATGGGACCTGAGGGACCTGCTCATAAGGGGTTTTGGCGGGGTCCCCGGAAAAACTTCGAGCCGTCCCCCCAAGCACCTCAGGAGCGCCCTGGGCCAGCTCGTCAACTTCTTCTACACGTTACAGGGCGAGGCGGCCGGCGCCCAGGCCGTGAGCAACTGGGACACGCTCCTGGCCCCCTTCGTGAGGTACGACGGCCTGAACTACCGTCAGGTCAAGCAGGCGGTGCAGGAGTTCGTGTTCAACCTGAACGTCCCCACGAGGACCGGGTTTCAGTCGCTGGCGTGGGATGAGCTCGTCGTGGTACGACGCAGGGGCAAGATAGAGGTCATGCCCATAGGCGAGCTTGTGGATTCCCAGTTCCGGGAGCATCCCACAAGGGTTGTGCCCAACGTCGACGGATACGGGAGGCCCTCTGAGGACTCCTTCGCTGTTCCCTGCTACGACGATATAGAGGTCTTAGGATGGGAAGGTGGGAAGGCCAAATGGCTCAGAGCAAAGGCCTTCATCCGTCACAGGGTCCCCTCCCCCATCTTCCTGAAGGTGCGCACGGGCAGAGGTGAGGTCTTCATCTCGCCCGGACACTCCCTCTTCGCCTTCAGGGACGGCGGTATAGCTCCTGTGAAGCCCGGCCAGCTCAGGACATCTGGACCGAACGCTAAGATCGGCCCGGACAATCACGTAGTTGCCCTCGGCCGCATACCCGAGGAATGCTTCGGGGGCAGGGACTTTCTGGATTTGGCCGATGCGATATCCTCCCTCCCCCACGAAGCCAAGAGGAACATCTATGTGCACATCTCCGATCGGGCCTTCGAGGAGCTGGAAGGGAACCTATACAGGAGGTACGCCAGCAAAAAGCAGGTGCTGTATGAGTTGGGATATAAATACGCCGGCCAGTACTACGATTGGAGGGAGAAGGGGATGGTTCCGTTCCCCCTTTGGGAGAAGCTGGGAAATTGGTCGGACGAGGAGGTGTGCTTCAGCCTCAGGAACTATCCCGAAGGCCGTCAGGAGCGCATCCTCAGGGGGGAAAAGCTCGAGGCGTTCCTGACGGTCTTGGCCTACTACCTCACCGAAGGAAAGTCCACAGCAAGTGGTATCTCGATATCTCAGAGGGCCGGAAACTTAGAGAAACTCGATGCCGCCCTACGGGTCCTCGATGTGGAGACCCACAGGACCGAGGGCTTGGGGTGGTCCTCGGCCGGCCGGCAGAGCACCTCTACCGTGGTCGAGCACATCGCCCTTACCGGAGTTCTTGCCTATATCGTGATGCATCACTGTGGGTACACCGCCTCCGAGAAGCGCATACCGTATTTCGTGTACGATATGAACCACTCCCTCAGGGAGAAGTTCCTGTACGCCCTCATCGAGGGGGACGGATACTACGATCCCAGAGCCCACAGGTACGGCTTCTTCTCCAAGTCTAAGAGGATGATCTCCGGGGTCTCCCTGCTCTTGGCGAGCTTGGGGAAGCACTTTATTCTTGCTCCCAAGGACAGGCGTACCGGAGTCTACGGACTGTTCTATTACCCGGACCCCAAGCGGAGGTGGCCCGAGGAGGGGGACTTCGTGGCAGCGCCCGTGTACGAGATATCCGAGGAGCTCTATCCTCACGAGTGGGAGTACGACATCTCCGTGGAGTCCGAGACCGAGAACTTCGTAGGAGGTCTGGGAGGCATACTCTTCCATAACTCCCCGTTCACGAACATAACCCTCGACCTCGTCCCACCTCCCACCCTCAAGGACGAGGCCGTCGTGGTGGGA
>QNCW01000152.1 GCA_003645885.1 Candidatus Latescibacterota bacterium
GACGGCATGTTGGGATTTGCCGCCGGCGTCATGATAGCTGCGAGCTATTGGTCACTTCTGGCTCCGGCGATAGAGATGTCCGAGGGAAGGGTGCTCTCCTGGCTTCCTGCCGCCTCCGGGTTCCTTTTGGGCAGCTCCTTCATCTGGGCCCTGGACAGGCTCCTTCCCCACCTCCATCTCGGCTTGCCCTTGGAGAAGGCGGAGGGCGTTAGGACTTCCCTCCACCGAAGCGTGCTTTTGGTCCTCGCCGTAACCCTCCACAACATACCGGAGGGACTGGCCGTCGGGGTAGCGTTCGGTGCTCTGGGGACCGGGTTTCCCGGGGCCTCGTTTTCGGGTGCCGTGGCCCTCGCCTTGGGGATAGGCATACAGAACTTCCCCGAGGGGCTTGCGGTCTCCATGCCTCTGAGGGGGGAAGGGTTCTCTAAGCTCAGGAGTTTCTGGTACGGTCAGCTCTCCGCCGCCGTAGAACCCGTAGCCGCCCTGCTCGGCGCCTTGGCGGTCTCCACCTTCCATCCCCTTCTGCCGTACGCACTGGCCTTCGCAGCGGGAGCTATGATATTCGTGGTGATAGAGGAGGTCATCCCTGAATCCCAGCAGGCAGGAAACTTCGACCTGGCGACCTTGAGCGCCCTGCTCGGCTTCGTGGTGATGATGGTATTGGACGTGCAGTTCGGTTGAGAGGAAGGACGAGAAAGTTACCGGAAAGGAGGAGGATATGTCGCAAGCTCCAGACCCTAAGGCGCTTTGGAGCATGAGCTATGGGCTCTACATCGTAAGCTCCCGTTCGGCGGACGGGAAGCTGAACGGACAGATAGCCAACTCGGTCTTCCAGGTGACGGCCGAGCCTCCCCAGGTGGCGGTTGCGATAAACAAGGGGAACTTGACGCACAGTTACGTAGAGGAAAGCGGGGCCTTCGCCGTGTCCGTGCTTTCGCAGGATGCTACCATGAAGTTCGTAGGACTCTTCGGGTTCAGGTCGGGAAGGGATGTGGACAAGTTATCGCGGGCGAACTACAAAGTGGGGACCACAGGAGCGCCGGTAGTCTTAGATTACGCCCTTTCTTTCCTGGAGGCCGAGGTGGTCGAAGCAGTGGACCTGGGCACGCATACCCTGTTCGTGGGGAAGGTGGTGGCCGGGGAAGTCTTAGCTGAAGGTACCCCCCTAACCTATGCCGACTACCACGAAAAGAAGAAGGGCAAAGCCCCAAAGGCAGCACCGACCTACAGGGGATAGTCCTATGGAAGAGCTTCTGGAGTTGGTGAGGAAACTGAGGGAGGAGGTAGGAAACCTCGTGGACCTCCGTATCAAGGAGTTCCAGGAGCTCGGGAGGAGGCCGAGCAGGGAGATGTTCAAGGAGCTGTGTTTCTGCATACTGACGGCGAACTTCAGCGCTGAAAGGAGCATAAAGATACAGAAGGAGATAGACGATGGCTTCCTCACCCTCCCCGAGCCAGAACTTGCAGGACGCCTCAGAGCCCTCGGCCACAGGTATCCCGAGGCCAGGGCGAGGTACATAGTGCTCGCAAGGAGATACTCGGATTCGCTTAGAGAAATCCTTTCGTCCTTCGGCTCCGGGGCCGAGGCGAGGGAATGGCTCGTGAGGAACATAAAGGGGATAGGATACAAAGAGGCGAGCCATTTCCTGAGGAACGTAGGATACATGGACCTCGCCATCGTGGACTTCCATATGATCGACATCTTGGTAAGGCATAAGCTCGTGGAAAGGCCGAAGACCTTGACGAAGGGGAGGTACTTGGAGACAGAGGCTCTGCTAAGGGAGATCGCCCGCAGGTCGGGTATAACTCCGGCCGAACTTGACCTCTACCTCTGGTACTCGGAGACAGGGAAGGTCCTGAAATGAGCCCACGTGGCTGAGGACAAAGATCCATAAGGAGGAAGCGTGAGGATGCTTCACAGGGGGAAGCTTAAGGACAGGAAAATGTTAGTTGGTTCGAGGTTCGTAGTCAGTTCGAGCTTATGCCTCCTCGCCCGAGCAGATAAAGGCTATGACCGCTATCGTCTCGGTGACACCTTGACGCTCGCCCTGACGGGGAAGGCCGATGTGTAACCGAGTCTTATGGCTTCCCGCCTGAGAGCCTCCGCCTCGGTCCTGGTCCTGCAGTCACCCACCCGGACCTTGTAGTAGGGGGCCTCGAACTTGAGGTAGACCGGAAGGCCGAAGAGGGACTCCGCTTCCTCTTTGACCAACGAGGCCCTCTCGTAGTCGGTCGTGGCGAATATCTGGACCCTCCACCCCGGTACCTCCTGGGTGCCCTCCCTTCGGGTCGTGTCCACGGGAGAGGGCTCGGCCGGCGCCCTCTCCTCGGCCCGTTTCAGAAGTTCCATGAGTTCCTGGGGGGTCAGCTCGTCCCCGAGGCTCAGCGGATCGAACTCCCATGTGGTGGGAACTTCCCTCTGAGGAGGTCCCCCGCAGGAGAGGCCCAGCAGGAGCGCCAGCGCCGTAAGCCGCCTCATTCATTCCTCCCTCTCGTACCTCACCAATTCTGCGGAGATGTGGCCTATCGCAAGCTCGCTCCTCATCTTGACCAGAAGCCTCCTCCCGTCGTCCGAGAGCCAGACCTTCATCCTCCCTCGCTTGAGGAGCCCCCCCGCCGTCCGGGACGGCACGAGCACGAAGCAGTCGAAGGTCCCTGCCTTCACTCGAACCCTCTCTTTGCCCACGACCTTGACCTTTAAGGGGTAAAGCTTCCCGTCCGTAAAGGTATACAGCGAGAAGGTAGTGTCCACCTTAAGGGGCCTGAGCCTGAAGTAGTAGAAGATCGAAAGAGGGTCCTGGACGGGCCCGTGGACGGAGATGGTGTCGCCGTCCGAAATTATCTTCCCCTCTTCCCGAAGGAATACGGCCTTATGGTGTGACCTATGGCGGCCTTCCCTGGTTACCTTCTCGAACCTCTTGGGGAAGCCCTCGACGTCCATAAGGGACTCCATACGGTCGTCCACGGGGAAGAAGAGGGAGAAGAACTTGTTGGACACGGCCTCGGAGGTCGCCAGATATTCCCCGTCTCCTTCCCTTCTGACCTCCATAACTGCGGAACCTGCGGGGATGGGGCCGTATTTCATGTCGAACTCCATTCTCTCGTAGCTTACCAACACCGATACCACGGCCAAAAGGGCTAACATCCGACCACCTCCCTGTACACGGCCTCGGTGTCCCTCACGGTCCTTTCTATGTCGAAGTACCTCGCTCGCTCCCGGGCCCTCCTTCCCATCTCCTTCCTGAGCTTGCCGTCGGAGGCCAACAGGACCATAGCCTCCCCCATAGCCTTCGGATCGTCCGGCGGGACCAATATCCCGGTATCCCCGTCCGAGACGGCCTCGGATATCCCACCCACATCCGTGGCTATCACAGGAAGGCCGCAGGCCATGGCCTCCAGGATCGAGACCCCGAGCCCCTCCCTCCTTGACGGGAGCACGAAAGCGTCCAACGCCTTAAGGACCTCCCATATCCTCCTTCTGAACCCGAGGAACACCACCTTGCCTTGAAGGCCGAGTTTCCCACTGAGCCTCTCCAAGGACCTCCTCAAGGGTCCATCTCCTGCTACGACGAGCCCCAGGTTCGGGCACCTCCCGGAGGCGAAGCTCACGGCCCTGAGGAGGACGTCGTGTCCCTTCTCACGGGTCAGGGCGGAAGCGTTTCCGAACACGACCTTCCCTTCTACGGCGTCCCTTATCCTGCCGTCCGGGAGGACGGACGAAATGGCGTCCACCGGGACTCCGCTGTACACCACCGAGACCTTCTCAGGCGGTATCCCTCCCGCCGAAAGCTCCCTCCGTACGGCCTCGGAGATGGCTACGAACCTTTTGACCCAGCCCCCGTACTTGGGACCCCTGCGCACGGGGGAGGCGACCCTCCTCGAGACGACGTACTTCGCCTCGGCCCCGGCGAGCTTAGCCAGCATGCCCAGGGTATGGGCGTGGGATGTGTGGAGGTGGACTATATGCGGTTTCCATTCGGCTACGGCGAGGACAAGTTTCCTCACCGCCCTCGGATCCCAAGGACCCGAGAAGGGAAGTATATCTACGGGGACCCCTTCGGCCTCGGCCCTTCGGGCCAGCATCCCACGAGGTGCCAGGAGCAGGACCTCGTGTCCCAGCCTCGCAAGCCCCTCGGCCAGCCAGAGCACCTGGGCCTCCCCTCCCCTCCACGTTCTGGCCGTCTCCACGTGGAGGACCCTCATCTTCCGAGCTTAAGGTGGACCCTGAAAGTCCCCCTCCTCTTCAGGGGGTAAGCCATCATGAAGGCTACCGGGACGGTCCAGGCCTTATAACCTACATCGAACCCGATCCCCACCCCCGTCCCAAATTTGTATCCTCCGATGTCCGTCATGGGGCCCACGCTTCCCAGATCCAGTCCTACTATTCCCCTCCAACCCGAGAACTTCACCCAACCTACATGCCCTCCCCTCCGGAAGATGACCTGTGACAGCCAGCTCCTCAGGAAGAGCCTCTTCGGGCCGAAGAACTCGTCGTCCTCGTACCCCACCACCGACGACCATCCCCCGAGGTAGTACCTCGGGGAGGGGCCTCCCAAGATGTTGCCCGCCCATCCACCCTCCACCCTGTACCTGAGGCCCCATCTCGTAGAGAACTCCCTCCAGGCCCTGGCCTCCAGGAGGAGGTAGCCGAAGTCCCCTCCGAACCATCTGAGGGCCTTCTCCAATGTGGCCTTCATCCCCCACCTCTGTCTATCTACATACAGCCCAAGGCAAAACGCATAGTTTCTGTAGGACAATACCTTAATCAGGTTCCCCTTGTAAGGGGAGCGCTGACGTTCGTACTGGAGGCCCACCCTCACCTGTCCGCCCCCACCTATGTCCTTGATGGCGGAGAGGATGAGGCTCTTCTTCCTGCTCCACTCCCTCGTGTCCTCGTTCAGGGGCCTGAAGAGGAGTTGGTCACGAAAGAATATCCCCGGCTTCCACGAAGGGGAGGAGAGGACGTACCCTGCTCCGAAGCCGATGTCCCCGCGGAAGAGTTCGTAGTCCATTTCGGCCGTTATTGAAAAGCGGGGGAAGGACTTATGAAGCCTGCCGTGGAACTCCCCCTCAGGAAGGTAGAACTGGTACCTCGTTCCGGTCTCCACGAAGACCTGCTGCACACGGATGTTTATGGGGACCTCCTCCTGGGCGTGTGCGAGGGCGCAAAGCAGGACGATCACCGTCATCCCTCCCCGAACAGGTCCCCGGGCAGTCCCTGGTTTATCCTCTGCCAGAGGAAGCGGACCTCCACCTTCCGGCCGTCCCAGAAGAACGACATCCTTCGGGGCAGGTGCGTCCGGCCCACCTTCACATAATCGTCCAGTTCCCTTCCGCCGAGCAACTTCCCGTCCTCGGTCCTGTACTCCTCCCTCAACACCAGGTTCCCCCTCCCCAATGATAGCTTCTGTAGCACGCCCTCCCTCTTCACCGTGACCTCACATCCCCTCTTTAGGCTCCGGAAAGACACCAGCTCCCCTTCCACGTCCGGAAGCCCGCAGGCCAAGGCCACCAGGTCCACCGGAAGCTGGGGGACCTTCAACGAGAGGTTCCCTTTTTCCGTCCTCAGACGTACCTTTCCGTCCCTCACCAAGATGTGGAGGATGTGGATGCGCAAGGGGTCGGATATCTCCACCTTCAGTTTCCCGGGCCGGGAGGCCCATATGTGGGCCCTGAGCCATCCCGCACCCTTGGAGACCTCGGCTTCGGCCTCGAAGTCTTCCACGTACATAGAGGACTTCCTCAACCTCGCCATCACCTCCTC
>QNCW01000153.1 GCA_003645885.1 Candidatus Latescibacterota bacterium
CGGATGCGCCTTACTGCCTCCAAGAACTCCTCGCCCGCCTTGGGGTCCGTGCATATGGGTGCCACGACCGGGTCCACGAATATGTCTTCCTGAGGGACCCCTGCGTCCACGAGCCTCCCCACGAGCCTTCGGGCCACCTCGACCCTCTCGTCCGCCGAGGAGGGCACACCCGACCCTGACATGCACAGGGCCACGACCCTGGCCTTGTGTTCGAGCACGAGCGGAAGCATGGCCTCAGCCCTTCCCGGCTCGTCCGTCACGGAGTTGACCATTGGCCTGCCGTTCCTGTGGCGCTCGAGCCCTGCCCTCATGGCCTCGGGGTTCGGGGTGTCTATGCAGAGGGGGAGGTCCACCGCCTCCTGGACGAGGTCCACGAGCCAGCCCATGACCTCGGGTTCCCCTTCCAAGAAGGTCCCGCAGTTCACATCTATGAGGTGGGCTCCCGCCTCGGCCTGCCTCGTGGCGAGGGCCTTTATGTATCCTGCGTCCCTGCGAGCTATCGCATCTGCTACCTTCTTCCTGCTGGAATTTATGAGCTCCCCGACTATGAGCATACCTTACCCCCCTACGAACCTGAACCTGTCGTCGAGCTGGAACCTGGCGTAGGTGTACTCCTCCCCCTCGGAAAGCTCCTCCACGAAGGCGTCGTTCCTGTAGACCTTCACAGGAAACACCATCCCCTCCAGGGAGACCCAGAGCTTTCCCCTGACCTCGGGGTCGGAGGATAGCCTCTTGAAGAAGAGCCTCCTCTCGTTCTCGGTCCAGAGGTACCTGCACTCCACGACAGCGTCGTCCCCGTTGCCGAGCCAGACCGAGAAGTTCTTGGTCTTAAGGTACCCGAGCACCACGAGCTTGCCCCTCGGGACCATCTCGGGAGGGGGGTACCTTCCCGAGAGTATCCCCGGGAGGAAGTACTCCTCGGCGGCTACAAGGTCGGGGACGTCGTGGGGGTACCCGTGGAGCCACCTCCTGGGGTCCCCAGGATGGCTTTCGTAGGGGTAAACGTTGGTGTAACCTACCTTCTGAGCCCTGCGGTAATACTCGCGGTTGAAGTAGGGAGGGCAGAAGGTCTCCTCCTCGTCCCAGAAGAGGTAGAAGGCGGTATAAGGGTTGTTGACCGCGCCAAGCAGACTGTTCCTGGCCATGTACTTGTCCGGAACTTCCTGTGGGCTCCCCCCTACGTCCTCCTCGAGCTGCCTGCGGATGTTTGGGTCCTCGGTGTGTTCGTACCAGTACCCGTAGTCGCTTATCCCGAAGAAGGATACTGCACAGCGGAAGAGGTCTGGGAAGCGGACCACGCAGGAGAACACGTTCCCTCCCCCTCCGCTGTAGCCTATTATGTTCACGTTCCTACCGTCCACCCTGTTGCCGAAGCTGGCCCTTATGTAGCTTATGGCGTCGTATATGTCCATCACCTCCACGCCGCCGCTGTCCCTCCTCCCCTCCGAATCCCCATATCCTCGCATGTCCGGCGCGGCGGCGAAGAAGCCCTGCTCCGCCAGGCGCTCGAGGGTGGAGGAGAGGTCCTTGCGGCTCCCACCGTACCCGTGCATCACCACCACTATGGGGAGGTTGGACTTGGTATCGTCGTAAGCGACGTCGACATAAAGGGGTCCCGAGTCGTCCACGCTGCTCCTGTAGGTTATGGTCTCCGTCCTCATATCACAGCTCCATTTTGTTCGCCCCGTACTTTGCCACTAAGTTATTAGCTTTCAGGTAGTAATCTATGCTCTCTCCTGCGTCCGCCCACCACCCTTCCAGAAACTCGTAGGTCATCTCGCCCCACTCTACGTACTTGTTGTTGACGTCCGTTATCTCGAGCTCCCCCCTGGCCGAGGGCTTGAGGGTCCTGATTATGTCGAAGACCCTGTTGTCGTACATGTAGATTCCTATGACAGCGTAGTTCGTCTTGGGGTGCTCGGGCTTCTCCTCTATCCTTACTATCCTCCCCTCCCTTATCTCGGCCACCCCGTAGCTCTGAGGGTTCTCGACCTCCTTGAGGAGGACCTTGGCTCCCCTCTCCTGGCGCCGGAAGTCCTCCACCGCCTTCCTTATGTTCCCCTCTATTATGTTGTCCCCGAGGATCAGTACTATCTTGTCCCCGTCGGCGAAGTCCTCGGCCAGCGAGAGGGCGTGGGCTATCCCTCCGGGCCTCTCCTGGTATGTATAGTGGAGTCGCTTGAGCCCGAACTCCCTGCCGTTTCCAAGGAGCCTGAGGAAGTCGCCTGCGTTGTTGCCCCCTGTGACTATCATTATGTCCTCTATCCCCGCGTTCACGAGGGTCTGTATAGGATAGTATATCATGGGCTTGTCGTATATGGGGAGGAGGTGCTTGTTGGTGATCTTGGTCAGGGGATAGAGGCGTGAACCCGTACCTCCTGCCAGAACTATGCCCTTCATGCGTGCTCCTCGGTCAGGAACTTGACCGGCGCCCTTATGTCCCCGAGGACCTTAACCCCTACGGGTGCCGCCATCACGGTGTATATGATAAGTGCAACCGACCAGAAGGCGAACCATTCCGTCATCCTTCCTCCTTTCTTCTGAAACCTATTATCGTCCATGAGCCCATCTTTTACCGAGGACCGAGACCCGCCAGCCCGCCCGCAGGCTGTAGGGTCCCTTTCCCCATATCCCCTCCCGGTTGAGGTAGTTCGGGGGGGAGGTCCAGGGCTCTATGCAGAGGAAGGGGGCGCCCTCGGGGGAGAATATCACGGCCTCGGAGAAGGCCTCGTCCGCCTCCACCCTCACGACCCTGCCCCCTCCTTCTAGCTCCGCCCTCCACGTGCCGCCGTCGGGTTCGAGGTCCGTCAGGACCTCGTCCATCTCCCCTGCTACTTTCGTCCCGTCGTAGAAGGGGTATTTAGGGGGGACCTTCCTCCCCGTGGGGACGAGGTCCCTAAGCTCCCAGCAGGAGCGGGCCGGGACCCTCACCCTGAAGCTCCCCCTTCCTCCCGGGAGGGAGAAGTGGGGATGGAACCCCAATGAGAAGGGGCCCTCGCTTTCGACCTCCGCCTCGGCCGAGAGGCGACCGTCTGCGAGGCGGTATGTAAGGGCGAAGCGGAAAGGGAAGGGGTACTGGGAGAGGGTCCCCTCGTCCTCGGAAAGGACAGCGCTTACGAACGCCCCACCTTCGTCCGCTCCCACCTCGACCTCACCCCAGGGCAGGTCCTTGGCGAAGCCGTGCATATCCATCCTGTATTCCCTGCCTCCGTACCTGTAGACCCCCTCCCCGTCCCCGAGCCGCAGCCTCCCCACGAGGGGAAACAGCACCGGACACATCCCCCCTACGGGGAGCTTGGAGCGGTCCCTGGCCCCGTAGAGGAACTCGGTCCCTTCGACCACGAAGCTCCTCCACACGAACCCTGCTTCGGGAACGACCTCGGCGCAGGTCCCGGTCCCCTCGTCGTGTAGGGAGTAAACCTTCCCCCAGCCTTCCTCGGTCTCCGCCTCGATCCTGTAGCGCATCATCTGCTCCCGGGTTTCTTCAGGGGGACGCCCTCCCTGCAGAGGGGGCACTCCTCGGGCCGGAAGGTCCTGGCCTCCACCTGTAGGAGGCTTACGAGGGGATATCCCACATCCACCTTCCCCCCGCTCCTGTCCACCAGCACGCCCACCCCAACAACCTCGCCCCCGCACCCCTCCACGAGCTCCAACACCTCCCTCACCGAGCCTCCGGTGGTCAGCACGTCGTCCACCACGAGGACCCTTCCCCCGGGAGGTATCACGAACCCCCTCCTGAGGACCCTCCTTCCCCCCTCCCTTTCGGCGAAGGCGAAGGTGGTCCCGAGGTGCTTCGCCACTTCGTAGGCCACCAACATCCCGCCCGTGGTGGGACCCACGACGAGCTCCACTTCCTCCCCCCCGAACCTCCCCGCCAGGGCCCTGCAGAGGGCCTCTAAGTGTTCTGGATGCTGGAGCACCCTGAACTTCTCGAAGTATATGTCGCTGTGGAGGCCGGAGCTAAGGAGGAAGTGCCCCCTGAGGACCGCCTCGTCCCTCTCGAACATCTCCATGACCTCTTCGGGCTTCATTGGTAAACTCCTCCTCGGATATATCCTAAGAAGGTACATTCCTTCTTCGCTCCTGTCAAGAAATTTCTCTTGCCCGCCGTGGACGGGGAGGCTATATTTACGGTGGGAGGTGCAGATGAAGGCTTTCCTCTTCGCCTTAGGGGCAGCCCTCCTCTGGGGCGTGGCTCCCACGCTCGGAAAGATGGGGCTGGCCGGGGCAGATCCTGCTGTGGCCCTGGTGCTCAGGAGCTTTGCAGTAGGTGGGATGTTGGCGGTCTGGGCGGGCCTGAGCGGGAAGCTGCCCGAGGTGGGGGCGCTCCTCACCACGAAGTCCGGGGCGCTCATAGCTGCCGAGGGGGTGGTTGCATCGCTCCTGGGACACTTGGCCTACTACTTCGCCTTGAAGTACGGGGAGGCTTCGAGGGTGGTCCCTGTGGCCTCCTCCTTCCCCCTGTTCGCCTTCGTCTTAGCCGTGATCCTTTTGGGGGAGAGGCCCTCGTGGGACAAGGTGCTGGGCGTGGCCCTGATCGTAGGCGGCGTCCTAATCCTCAGAAGGTGAAGGAGATCTCTAAGGACCTCGGACGGCCGGGGAGAGGGTGGCCCTTCCGCTCTGAAGCCTGGCCTTGAGCTTACAGAAGTTGCAGATCTCCCCCGTGGTGGGGTAACCGCACTCGGGGCAGGGACGGAGGGAGACCTCGGGGGGTCTTATGTGCTTCCTCCTGAAGCTGTAGAAGCCGTCTAAGAAGCGGATCTTCGTGCCCGGCATCTCCTCCTCTATGCGGTTGAGGACCCCCTTGTAGAATATGCTCGTGGCACCTCGGGCGTAGGGACATCCCTCCACGATGTAGTCTATCCCCTCGAAGAAGGCGTAAGCCGCCGTCTCGTATTCCGAGTTGAAGGACAGGGGCTTTACCTTCTTCGCGAAGCCCTCCTCCTCTTCGAGCACAGGTCCCTGGCGTCCGAGGTATCCCTCCTGCCAGTGCAGGATGTTTCCTAAAAGGGTGGCGGCCTCGTCGTCCAGGTTGTGTCCGGTGGCGAGGACGTCGTAGTCCCGGGCGGCCCTGTTGAAGAGGTAGCGTTTCACCGTGCCGCAGATGGAGCATGTGGGCCTGCGGAGCCTCCGGGAGGCTTCGGCTATGGTGCAGCCCAGGACGTCCCCTACCCGCTCCACCTTGACCTCCACCCCCTCCCTTTCGGCGAACTTCTCCACCTTCTCCAAGGAGCGATCTGAGTATCCATCTATGCCGAGGTGCAGGTGGTAACCTGTAACATCGTACCCCAGCTTCTTAAGGGCGTGGAGCAGCCCGAGGCTGTCCTTGCCGCCGGAGACGGCGACAAGTATCCTGTCCCCAGGGCCGAACATCCCGAACCTGTTTACGGTCCTGAGGAGCCTCCTGTGGAAGAACCTTACGAAGTCCTCCCTGCAGAGGGATATGTTGTGCGAGCGGAGGTGGACCTCGGCCTTGCCCCCGCACATCCTGCACTTCAACTTAACCTCCTGATACGACCCTGCGGAGCTCCAGCCTCTGACCTTCCGAGAGCCCCTCGTCCGGGGTGAGGAGGGAGCTGGAGGCCGTGTCTATCACGAGCACTTCGCCCTCCCAAAGCCCGAGCTTCCTCAGGAGCTCCCTCACATCCTTAACTTCCACCTCCACTTCTCTACCGTCGGGCCTTATGAG
>QNCW01000154.1 GCA_003645885.1 Candidatus Latescibacterota bacterium
CTTCCCGCAGACGGCATAACCACGACCACCATCACGGCCACGGTCACAGATGCTGCCGGACATCCGATCCCCGGGGTCGAGGTGAGGTTCTCATCGAACATAGGCACGGTGACCGAGAGGGCCACGACGGATTCCGAAGGAAGGGCCGAGGCGAGCTTCTCGGGGAGCACGACAGGAGCCGCTATCATAACAGCGACCTGCCAGGGGGTCGAAGGAAGGTCGGACCCTATAGAACTGGTCCCAGGGCCTCCCGTAAACATAACCCTTTCGTTCGAACCGAACTTCGTACATGTGAGGGGCGTGGGAAGGAACTCGGCCCTGACCGTGACAGCGGACGTAAGGGACGCCCACGGGAACCCGGTCGCCGACGGGACCGAGGTGGTCTTCGACATCTACGCATCCCCGTCGGGACCCGGGGACGTTTACAGGGATTCCCTCAGCTCCTACGACCCCATCCCCACCGTAGGCGGGAGGGCGCAGGTGGCCTTCATAAGCGGCAGCCGTTCCGGGACAGCGAGGATAAGGGCCAGGCTTCCGGAATACGGCCTCGAGGCCGTCTCGACCGAATTTCAGATATTCTCGGGCCCGGTCTTCATAGAGGATGTGGACGACATGTCCACGAGCCACCTCTCGGTCGCTCCGAAGGTCATAAACATATATGGGTGGAACTACTTAAATAACAGGACGGAGCTCGTCGCCGTCCTGAGCGACAGGTACCACAATCCGGTTCCCGAGGGAACGGCGGTGTACTTCACCACCACGGGAGGCTCGGTCGTAACTTCCGAAGGGTACACCGACGCCGACGGGGTCGCCAGGGCAACCCTGATCACGGCCGCTCCCTTCCCCACGGTGGAGAGGTACCACATGCTCAAGGACCCCAACACAGGCGAGCCCATCCCCGGCGATCCACCCGACTTCGACGGCGACGGGAACCCGAACGATGGCATAGCCAGGGTCCTCGCCACATCCGAGGGCGTGACGTCGGACGGGGACACCCTCAGGTCTGCGAGGGCCTGGTGGGTGGCAGATGTGGTGTTCTCGGGACCTGTGGCGGTATTCCAGGCCACCGACGACGATCCGGACGACTCGCTTGCTGTAGGGGAGTCCACAACCATAACCTTGAGGGTCTACGACGAAAACGGCAACCCCGTCGTCCCTGGCTCCAAGATCACGGCCACAGCGTCCGCCGGGGAGATCTCGCCCGCCGAGATCGTCACCGGGGACCCGGGAACTACGACCTATACGTTCACGTTTGCGAACAACTTGGACCCTCAGGAGGATAGCACGACCGCATCCGTGGTGACGATATCGCTCGAGAGCGAAAACGGCAACCGTGAGGTCACCTTGAACTTCGTGCTCACCGTGCCTTAGGGGGAAAGATGAGATGGATTTGGCTTGTAATTCTTTGGCCCGTCGGATCTTACGGGTCCTGGCCCTTCTCGGGCGAGGGGAAGATATACGGCGGGGTCGGTGCCGAATACAGAAGGTGGAGGCTGGACGACCGGAGGGTCGCCTCCCGGCGCTGGGACTTCAGAGCCTCGTACGGGCTCAGGGATTGGCTGGACGTAAGGGCCGAGGTCGGGATGGCCGCGCTCAGTATCTCATCTCCAGGTCCGGGATGGACCGAACTCAAGGCTGCCTACAGGCCCCTCTTGGGGGCGGGAGCGCGCCTTCGTATCCTGAGGCTCGGCCCGTCGGTGGCCTATCTGGACGGGGAAGGGCTCATCTTCCGTCCCTCCGGAGCCATGGTCCGCACGATGGGGGCCGACACCCTCCGCTCCGAGGTGGACTATAAGCCCTGGGGGGAGTATTTCCTATCGTTCGGCGTGGCGGTCCCCTCGTGGAGAACTTACGGAGCGGTCGTGTTCCAAGGGGTAGCGACCGAAGGGGAGAGGAGGCTCGTCGAGGAAGGGAAGGTTTTGGACGAAAGGTGGGAGTCGTACAGGAGCGGGGTGAGATGGGCCCTCATCCTGGGCAGACAGGTCGAGGTAGGAAGGGGCTTCCGCCTGAAGGCGGAGGTCTGGGCGTCTTCCGACGTGCTCTTAGGAAGGTCCTACGAGGACCTGGCCGTGAGGGTTGAGCTGGTCCAGCGCTACGTCCCCGAGAAGGAACCCTTCTGAGGCCGCCGTCGGAGGTCCCCTACTTCATCATCACCGCCTTCCTTACGAACTCTTCCCCCCGGCCCTGAACTTCACGAGATATACGCCGCTTCCGAGCTCCCTGCCGGAGCTGTCCCTCCCGTCCCACTCCAGGCTGTGCCGGCCCGGCCCGAAGGTCCTTGCGCACCCCCAGACCCTGCGCCCGAGCGTGTCGAACACCTCCACCTCCACATGGCAGGTGCGGGGGACCGAGAACGGGATTACGACCCTGCTGTTGAACGGGTTGGGATACGGGTCCCCGAGCGTGAATTCCTCCGGCAGGACATCCCCTTCCGCCACCGCGGTCGGAGGGACGGCCCCGGAAGGACCGAACACCCTGACGGTCAACGTCGCCGAAGCTTCCAGCCCGCCGTCGTCCACCACGGTCACCTCTGCTCGATAGGTGCCCGGATCGTCGTAGGTATAGGTCGTCGAGTCGTCCTCCGTCGTCTCGTCCACCGTTCCGTCGCCGTCGAAGTCCCACCTGTAACTCTCGATAGTGCCGTCCGGGTCGTGGGCTACGCAGATGAACCTGACCTCCAAGGGTGGGTCCCCTGAGGGGGGAACCCCTACGAACGAATCGACCTCAGGAGGAAGGTCAGGCGTGTAGCCGTTGTACTCGTCGGCCCCTATGTCCGCAGCCATGCCGACCACCCTGGGGTCCCCCTCGAAGTCTACCTCGGGCGCTCCCCCGGAATCTGTGCAGGGCGAGCCCCCCAGGAGGTGGAAGTTCCCACGTTCAGGCACTGCGAACATTGGGTCCTTCATGACGTTGCCGCCGCGGAAGTACTTCTCAAAGGCCGGCCGGGAGGAGAAGTAACTCATCCTGTGCCGATGAGGAAGTTGTTCGTAAAGGTGACGGAACCCGAATCGGCCGCCACGTAGACCCCTCCAGCACCGTCCCAGCCCCAATTGCCGCTGAACCTGTTGCCCGTCACAGTGACCACGCCCGATACGGTCTCCAGGTAGGCACCGCCGCCGATGCCCTGGAAGCACCTGTTGCCCTCGAATTCGCTCTTCTCGACCAGGACGTTCGCATCGTGGGTCCGGACTCTAAGTCCGGCGCCCATGGCAAAGTACTCTCCGTCCTTGAAGATGAGCCCACTTATCGTGATATCGCCTCCCCCGTCCCCTCCGTCCCTGCCGGTGTCGGTCGTTATCCTCATGATCTTCACAGAGCCTCCACCGTCGAGGACCGGCCTGTGCTCAGGGTCCTGCGCCACGATCACGAGCTTATGTCCCCCGTCCCCGTCGTCGGTCTCGTACGTGAGGGTCTCGGTGACGTTGTAGGTTCCTGGTGCGACGTAGATCACGTCGTCCTCGCCGTTGCTCTGGGCCAGGGAGAGGGCTGTCTGGAAGGAACAGGGGCTCGTAGGCGAGCACGAGGCCCCCGTGCCCGCAGGCGAGACGTAAAGTTCGGCCGCAGCAGCATCCCCGGCCCAAATTCCGGTCGCCAAGGCTATCAGGTACAACCTCTTTAAAAGCCTCATCCTTTCCATATCGACCTCCTCCTGTTGATGCCCTTCCGGAGCTTACGGCACCTCCGAAGTTCAACTCTTTCACCTCCCAAATATATCTCTACTGTTAGGTCCAAAAAGTGATCGGGGTCACATAAAGACTATGTAGCGGCCGGCGTTCTGGCTCACGCAGGAATATTCCGGGGACCTATATACGATGCCAGGACGAGCCCAGGGCGATCACCTCCTTCGTTCTACGTCGAGCCTTGCCCACACCTCCTTCAACACCATCTCCGGAGTTATCCCCCTCATACACATGAAGTGTCCTTCAGGACACCTCCTCCCCCCGTGGACGGAACAGGGACGACAGGGGAGGTCCAACTCCACCACGCCGTGTCCCGGACCGTACGGGCCGAAGCCGAACGCCGGGACGGTAGGGCCGAATATCGCAACGACCGGGGTTCCCACGGCCGAAGCTATGTGGACGGGGGCGCTGTCGTTCGAAACCAGGACGGAACAGAACTTCAAAAGGGCCGCCGATTCCATGATCGAGGTCCTTCCGGCCGCCACGGCGGGCTTCGGGGAAAGCCCCCGGGCTATACGTTCGCAGAGTTCCCGGTCCTCAGCCCCTCCCACGAGGACCACCCCGACCCCCATCCCCACCAGGGCTTCCGCCACCCTCCTGAACCCCTCAGGAAGCCAACGCTTGGTGGGCCAGACGGAGCCCGGGGCCAGGGCCACCTTCGGCCTTCCCTCGAGCCCATGCTCCCTTAGGAAGGAAAGGGCGACCTCTTCGTGCTTCCTTTCTGGGATGAGCCAGGGGGGCTCGGGAGGTGGAGAAGAGACGCCGATGGGCCCGAGGAGCGAGAGGTTCCTGAGCACCTTGTGGGCCTCCCGCCCGTAGGGGACCGAAGCGGTGTAGAGGAACCCGAAGGCGGAGGAGGAGAAGCCTATCCTCTCCGGGACCCCTCCCAAGAGGGCTAAAAGGGCGCTCCTGAGGGAAGGATGGGGAAGGACGGCGAGGTCGAACCTTCCCCTCCTCACCTCCCCCGCCGTCCTCAGGAGGCCGGGGAGGCCCCCGTCCCTCCCCTTCTTGTCGTATATCACGACCTCGGAGACGTCCGGGTGGGAGGCCGGTAGCTCGGCGGTCCTCGGGACCACCAGAAAGGCCGGCTCGAATCCCTCTCTCCTCAGGGCCGATGCCAGAGGGAGGGTCAGGACCACGTCCCCTATGAAGGCGGTCTGGACTATCAGGGCCTTCGCCATCCTTCTACTTCCACGGAAGTGGATATCATGACCTGCCCCTGGACGGAGAATGTACAGCGAAAATTTCGATATGTCAATCAAGACCCTGGAAGCTCTTTGGGCCAGGGACTTCTGATGGAAAGCTTGACATCCAGGGATATCTTTTGTTTATTCGAAGCGTAAGCTTGGGGAATCACCCAAAGAACCCTACATCATAGGATTCAGGAGGGTGAAGTGAGGATCGTGCTCCAGCGTGTGAGGACGGCGAGGGTTCGGGTGGGAGATGAGGTGAAGGGGGAGATAGGCAGGGGTGTAGTGCTGTTGGTGGGGGTCGGGAGGGGGGACGGACCTGAGGACGCCAAGTGGCTCGCTCACAGATGTGCCGGGCTCAGGATATTCGAGGACGACCGGGGCAAGATGAACCTCTCCCTCAAGGATGTGGGGGGGGAGGCCCTCGTGGTCTCCCAGTTCACACTCTACGGGGATACCAAGAAGGGCATGAGGCCCAGCTTCACCGAGGCCGCTCCCCCCGACGAGGCCCAGGTCCTCTACGGAACTTTCGTGGAGGAGCTTAAGGCAGAGGGGGTCCCCGTGGCGACGGGGGAGTTCGGGGAGAGGATGTTGGTCGAGATAGAGAACGACGGCCCCGTTACGCTGATCTTAGAACATCCTTAGGTCTACCTGACCTCTATGCAGACCTCGGTCGCAGGGAACGAACCTCCTTCGGGGTCCTTGAGGAAGGCCACGACGGTGTACACCCCGGGTCCCTCAGGGAAGGACAGGGAGAAACCGAACCTTTTGCCCTCTACCTTTACCTCACCCCGTGAGCCGTCC
>QNCW01000155.1 GCA_003645885.1 Candidatus Latescibacterota bacterium
GGGGAACTTAGCCTCGGCCTCCTGGACCCTGTTCTCCCCCACCACCTTCACCCCAACCCTTATGGCCTCCTCGATCTCCTCCGGAGTCCTGCCCTTGGTCGCCGCCACGAGGACCACCTCCTCTGGCCTCCTCCCCACCCTCAGGGCCGCCTCGGCCATCCTCTCCTGGACCCTCTTGACGTTCTCGGCTATGGACATACAGATACCTCCTACTCGCTCAGGTAAAGGAACGCACGATCCTCACACCGAAAATATACATCATGGGACGACCCTGCGCAACCTCGTACTTGACATAGAAGCCTCTTTTGCTTATCCTAAGGGAGACGATGAAGACCTACGACATAGTGGTGGTAGGAGGCGGACCTGCGGGCTGCTTCACCGCCAAGGTCGCGGCCGAGTCCGGGGCGAGGGTCCTGATATTGGAGAGGGACCCAGAGATAGGGGTCCCCGTCAGGTGCGCGGAGGCGGTGGGCGAGGAGGGATTGAAGGAGTTCCTCGAGCCCGACCCGAGGTGGGCCCTGAACAGGATAGAGGGTGTGACGTTCTTCGCCCCCGACGGGACGAGGGTGGACCTGAACGTAGAGGGTATGGCGGGGTACGTGCTGGACAGGAGGACCTTCGACAAAGAGGTGGCCCGCCTCGCAGGGGACGCCGGGGCTGAGATATGGACGAGGGCCTCGGCCTTGGGGCTCGTGAGGGAAGGGAAGGAGTTGCGGATCGAGGTGGACCTCGGGGGAAGGGAGGAGGAGGTGAGGGCGAAGCTCGTGGTCGGGGCCGATGGCGTCGAGTCCAGGGTTGGAAGGTGGGCCGGCCTCAGGACTTACTGCCCCCTCAAGGATATGGAGGTCTGCGCACAGTACCTGATGGGAGGGATATCTCTGGACAGTAGCCGGATATACATGTACTTCGGAAGGAAGCTTGCTCCCGGAGGTTACGCTTGGGTCTTTCCCAAGGGCGAGGGCACGGCGAACGTGGGGGTGGGGATCTCGGGGGAGTTCGCAAGGGAACGACCTCCATCGGAGTACCTGGACGCTTTCGTGGATAAGTTCTTCCCCTCTGCCTACATCTTGGGCTCCACGGCCGGGGGGGTCCCCTGCACGGGTGGGCTTAGGAGGATGGTCGCAGATGGGATCCTCCTGGTAGGGGACGCAGCGCATCAGGCCAACCCAGTAAGCGGAGGGGGAATAATTCCGGCCCTCAAGGCCGCAAGGATAGCCGGAAGGGTGGCCACAAGAGCAGTCTTCGAGGGGGACACTTCCGCCGGAAGGCTCCACGAGTACGAGGTGGAATGGGAGGAGGAACTGGGACGTGCCCACAGGACGGCCTACGCCGTGAAGGAGGTTATATACGAGCTTTCCGACGATGACCTGAACGGGATAGCCCGAAGCACCAACGAGCTTCCTCCGGAGGAGCGAACCTTGGGAAGGGTCTTCAGGTCCGCCCTCCTACGACACCCGAAGCTTATCTTAAAGCTACCTTGGCTCCTTCTCAAGATGGGGGTGAAGAGGTGAAGAAGCTCTATCGTCCGCGCAGGGAGAGGGTCCTCGGAGGGGTGTGCGCCGGCATAGCCAGGTACCTCGGGGTCCCTCCCCTCTGGATGAGGATAGCATGGGTCGTCTCGCTCCTCTTCCTCGGCCCCATCCCCGTCGTCCTATATCTGGCCGCGGTGATCCTGCTTCCCTCTGAGGTGGGAGGGCCGGCAGTTCCCCCGAGGAGGGACCTCGGGGGATGGGCCCTGATAGCGGTCGGGGTCCTCCTCCTCGCCCACAACTTCGGCCTCTTCCCTTTCTCCCTCCCGGTGACGTGGGGGGCGGTGTGGGGGGCCGTCCTGGTGCTTTTAGGGGTCATGCTCCTGAGGAAGGAGGTAAGGATCGAGCGATCCGAGGACAGAAGGATAGCGGGGGTCTGTGGGGGGATAGGGGAGCAGCTCGGCATGGACCCCAACATCGTAAGGCTCCTTTGGGTCTTAGGAACGCTCCTTTCCTTCGGAGCAGGGGTGCTGGCCTACCTTCTGCTCTGGGCACTTCTCCCGAAGGGAGAAGTCCAGCATAAAGGGGAAACCGGATGGGACGGAGAGCCGGATATGCCTCGGGGCTGGTGCTCATAGGGGTCGGGGCCGTAATTCTGGCGCACAACCTCGGGCTCCTCAGGCCGGGGTTCGAGCACTGGTGGCCCTTAGGGCTTGTGGCCGTGGGGGTGGGAGCCCTCCTCTCCTGCAGGTCGGCGGTGGGCACCTTCCTTTCCTCGGCAGGACTTTACCTCCTGCTCTGGAACAACTCCCTGATACCCGAGGGGGCGGGCGCATGGTGGCCCGCCTTGGTCGTCCTGGGCGGAGCTTGCCTTTTGGCTTTCGGGCTTAAGAAGATGTGGAGCATAATTCTGGGCGTCGGGATGATATCTGCAGGAGGAGTCTTCCTCGTGGACAACTACTACATGCTCCCCATAAGCCCCGGGGAGGTTCTGGCGAAGGCCTGGCCGGCCCTTCTGGTCCTTTGGGGCCTCCTCAGGCTCCTTCGGAGGTCCTAGCCCTGCCTAGGGCCAGCTCGGCCAGAAGGAGCGAGAACGCCAGGAGGGCGAATGGCCATCCGAGCTCCCTCCCGTAGCGAAGCTTCCTGACCACATCTGCCACCCGTTCCTCCTGTGGAATCGTACGGAATGTCCCTCCCTCCCGAGTTTTCCTCAGGTCCCTCTCCCGAGGGGGGACGTTCACGGGGATGAGCGCTATGACCCTCCCTCCCCCAGAAAGCCTCCATATTCCTGGGGAGTCGAGGGGAGGGGTGGTCACGGACGATCCCTCGGGCCAGAGGGTGAAGCTCTCCCCCTCGGGCCCTTCCAACTTCAAAGGTCCCTCCCTACGGAACTCTAAGGAGAGCCTCCCCCCCGTCCATCCCTTCCTGCCCTCGCCAGGGAAGGCGGCCCTGAGGACCAGGCGGTACAGGAGGGGCAGGAATACACCCCTCAGGGTTATGTCCCCCCAATCCGGGGGGAGCCCCCCGCTCCATATGAATACCTTCCCGTCCCCCGACTCGGCCGAGACGACCGAGCCGTCCGAAAGTTCTATCAAGGGCTTCGTCCCCTTTCCGGGGAGGAAGGGATAGAACAGGAACACTTTGAAGGAATCCCTCCCGAGGAGGTCCTTCAGGGCCGGACTCCACGATTTTGGTGCGAAGTACCCCTCCTCCACCCGAGGGGAGCCCTTGAGGGGACCCAGGCGACCGGGGATAAGTTCGGGCAGGACCTCCTCGTTGTACCACCTTACATCGGCCCTTCCTCCCAAGAAGATCCCGAGCCCCCCTCCACCCCTCACGAAATCCTTCAAAGCGTAGAGGGTGGACGGAGGGAGTCCCTCGACGTCCGCAAGGAGCACGACCTCCACGTCCTTCAGAAGCTGGGAGTTTATCCCCTCCGGTTCGGCCTTAAGGACGCGGAAGGGGGTCCCGACGGGTCCGGGCGGGGAGAGGGCGAGCTTCAGCACCTGAGCCTCAGGAGGGGGTCCGGAGGCCAGCACTTCCACCGAGTCCACGACGCTGAGCACGAAGTACCAACGGTCGTCCTCCGGCAGCTCGTCCTCCTCCACCCTGACGAAGCCGGAAATCTCCCCGGCCCCTTCTAAGGGCAGGGAGAACTCTACGGGCACCTCCCCCGAGCCCTTAAGCTCCACGGATGAGTGTGCTATCCTTCTACCCTCCAAGTATATGTCCACGGAAACTTCCCTCTCCCCTTCCCCTCCGTACCTGCAGACGTACGCCCTCACCCTCGCCCTCCCCCCCGAGACCAGGGCCAGGCCAGACGTCCTGATCCCGACCGCCCCGAGGTTCTCCCTTCCGCCGCCGACGGGCAGGACGAAGAGGTTCACCCCTTCCGACTTCGGGAGCTCCCCTTCCGAACTCCATCCGTGGCGGGCCCAGTCCGTTATGAGGTAGACCTCCCTGTTCGCCCCCTCCCCCTCGAGCAGGGAGAAGGCCTTCCTCAGGGCGGCCACGAAGTCCGTACCTTCGTAGGTAGGCGAGATCGAGCGGACGTACTCCTCGGCCTCCTCCGGACCCGACGGGCCGTGGACCTCGTGTGGGCGGCTCCCGAAGGGGACCACCCAGACCCTATCCCCACCCCTGAGGGTCCCGAGCACCTCCAAGGCCCTGTCCCTCTCCAGGTCCAGCACCCTCCCCCTCTCCGTGCGGAGCCTCGTGCTGCAGGAGACGTCCACGAGGAGCACGGCGGACGTTCGGGCGTGGCCCCCGATCCCCCCCTTCCTCAAGGTCGGCCCCGCAGCGGCGAGGCTCAGAAACGCCACGGCGGAGGTCCTCAAAGCAAGCAAAAGCCATCCTTTGAGCCTTATCCTGCTCATCCTCTCCCTGTCGAGGGAGAAGAGGAAGGCCATGTTAGAAAAGTCCACCCTCCTCAGCCGTCTGCGGTTGAGGAGGTGGATGAGGGGAGGAACGACGGCGAGGCCCGTAAGCGGGAGCAACTCCGGCCGGAGGAAGTGCAACATCTATCCGGAATAGGCTGCAAAGAGGGCTTTATAATACCTCATCAACCGCTCCGGCTCGGGACTTTCGGGTATCTCCGCGCAGCAGAAGCCCTCGTACCCCACCTCCTTGAGCAGCGAGAATAGTTCCCTGTAAGGGTACTCCCCGTACTCCTCCCTCCAAAGCTCGTTTATGTGTACGAGGGCTATCCTGTCCTTCACTAGTTCGAAGTTGGGCCTTATGGACCCCGTGGCCTCGTCCACGTCCGTGAGGTTGGAGTTCCAACACACGTAGACGTTCGGATGGTCGGCGTAATCCAAAATCTTCCTGATGTAAGGAAGCTTACAGGTCTCCCTGCCGTGCACTTCGAGCCTTATCTGGACCCCGTAGTCCTCCGCGAACTTTCCACACTCCCTTAAAGCCATCCCTATCTGCTCCAAGGTCTTCTCCCTGGGAATCCCGAGTTCGGGCGGAGGGAAGCCGTTCGGCCTGACCTTGACCCCGGGCGCTCCTACATCGTGCGCTAAGATCACGTATTCCTTCGTCCCCTCCACGTTCCTCCTCAGCTCCTCGGGGTCGGGGGAATGGTACTCGAAGGCGCTCCCGAGGCCCACGAGCTCCACCGAGGAATCCTGAAACTGCTTCCTCACCCTTTCCCTCTCCTCCTTGCCGAGCGAGGTCTCCACCCCGTGGGCGTGGGTCGTGCGCAGCTCCACCCCCTCGAACCCCGTCCTCTCGCACATCTCTATTATCTTGGGGACATCCCAATCCTTCGCAAGGTTGTAGGTCACCAATCCGAGCCGCATCTCGCCTCCTTTTCGATGGGGGTCCTCATCTCAACGACCTGCCCGGGGGCAGGTAGTGGTGCCGAACATCCGACTCCCGTCCACAGGGGGTGACGGACTCCATCGTCCGGGTCCCCCTTTAGCAGTACGACTTCCTCCGTCCCATCAAGCCAGTCGCAGGTCCAAAGCTTACGGGATATAGTATAGCCAAAGGGCCAAGGAATCCCTTGGCCCCTCTATCAGTCCCCTAATCATAGGGTCTAAGGTCGAAACTCCTCTTTGTCCAAAAGACCTTCACGTCTACCCCTTAGCTTCCTCCAGGTGGGCTATTCTTTCGGAAAGGGCGTCAAGCTTCTGGGATATTACCCCGACCTCCCGGTTAAGCTTCAGAAGCGTCGTCAGGATCGGGACATATAACCC
>QNCW01000156.1 GCA_003645885.1 Candidatus Latescibacterota bacterium
CCTGCTCGAAAGCAACGCCCCCTCCCTGTCCTCCTCCTCGAGATCGAAGACCATGGGGCCCTGGTAACCTATCCCCTCCAGGACCTCCATAAACATCTTCCAGTCCACCACCCCCCCTCCGAGCTTCCTATGGTCCCTCCAATCCCCCGGCCTCAGGTCGTGCAGGTGTATGTGGAATATGACGGAACCCAATGTTCGAGTCATGTGGAGGAGGGTGTCGTTGAAGAGCTCTGGCCCCCTTTCGGAGTCGAGGAGGTTCCGGGAGATGTACGCCTTGATGTGTCCGACGTCCAATGTCGCCCCCACCGCCTCGTGTCCCACGTCCAATATCAGCTTGAGGTACTCGCGGACCCTGTCGGGATACCCCGTCTCTATCCCTATCTTAGTGTTGCAGCTCGAGGCGAAGTCCCCGAGCTTCCTGAAGGCTTCCACCATCTCCCCGTAGAACTCCTCTAAGCTATAACCCGTCTTATGGTTTGCGTGCACGGTCACGACTTCGGCCCCCAAGAACCATGCGGCCTCGAGGGTCATCCTTATCTGGTCGAGGGCCTCCTCCCTTACCCCGGGGTTGGAGGTGAAGAGGGGAAGGTCCACGAACGGGGCGTGCAGGCAGATATGGCCGAAGCCCCTGAGGGCCTCCTTGAGCCCCTCCCTTTCGTCCTCGGTAAGCTCGTCGAACCAGAACCCCGGCACCTCCCCTACGCTGTGGCGCACCCCCCTGAAGGCGGGAAGCTCTATGGAGGAGAAGCCCAGCTTCCTGACGATATCTATCGCATCCTGAAGGTCGTAATCCGCCAGTGAAGCCAAGTTCACCCCGAGCTGCCTTAACTTCATAGCTTGTACCCTATCCTCCTCAGGAATTCCTTCCTCCAAGCTATGTCCTCCTCGGCCTCTATCCCCTTGGTGTGCACTCCATCTATCACCCCGAGGACCCCCCTGCCCTGTTCGGTCTCAGCGACTATCACCTCCACCGGGTTGGCGGTGGCGCAGAATATTCTGCAGACCTCGGGGACGGCCTTAACAGCGTTGAGGACGTTGACAGGGAAGAAGCCGGGGGCCAGGAAGATGAAGAAGGTGTGGCCGGCACCGAGGGAGAGGGCGTTCTTCTTGGCGAGCTCTATCATCCCTTCGTCCGTCCCCGACCACCTCACCAGGGCCTTGCCCGAGGATTCGCAGAAGGCCAGTCCGAACTTTATCCCCGGGACCGCTGTGACCAGCGCCTCGTGTACGTCCTCCACCGTCTTTATGAAGTGGCTCTGACCCAAGATGAAGTTCACATCGTCCGGCTTCTCGACCTTGACGACCTTTATCTCCATATCGTCCTCCCAAAGAACGAAAAGCCCGCCAGAAACCTGACGGGCCTCGCCTACCTTAGATCCTTTCCTCCACCTCTATGGTCCTGTTGACCTTGGAAGGTGTGATCACTACGGTCCTGTAGAGCCCCTGACCTATTATGTTGTAGTGCAATCCCGGATGTTTCAATATCTTCCCGACGGCCATCCTCACCTGATCCACGGTGAGGGGCTCCAGGGCCACCCACCTTCCTGTGTCCAGCACGTACCTTATGGACTGTTGTATATGGCGCCTCAGCTTCTCCTGCTGCCTCTCCCTGTACCCTCCGACCTCTATGAAGACCCTACCCTTGTGGTCGAACTGCGACTTAGCTATCTTCCAAAGTATATGTTCCAGGGCGTCGGCCGTCTGGCCGTACTTGCCTATGACCATACCGGCGTCGTGACCGGGCTCTATGAGGATCCGGAAGTCCCCGTCCGAGGTGTCGAGCTGGAAGGGCACAGGTATCTTCATAAGGTCGAAGATGTGCTGAACTATCCTCCTGAAGCCCTCCTCCTTGGATCGGAACTTCTCCCTGACCCTCACCCTGGCCGGCTGTCCTCCGAAGAGCTTCTTCCTGGGTTCGCTGATCACCTCCACCTCCACCTCGTCCCTGGACCTGCCGAGCTGCTCTAAAGCCCGGTCTATGGCCTCTTCCACGGTAGGGGCTTCAACTTCCACAGATCTGATCCAATCTTCCACATCTACCTCCAGATCATTCCTCCAGATATGGCCTGAGCTTCTTGCTCCGAGAGGCGTGGCGCAACCTCCTCAGGGCCTTCTCCTTTATCTGACGGATGCGCTCCCTGGTAAGGCCGTACTTCTCCCCTATCTCGTCCAAGGTCATGGACTGTTCCCTTCCTATCCCATAGTAGAGCCTTATTATGTCGGCCTCCCTCTTGTCCAAGGTGTCCAGGGCGGCCTCTATCTCCTGGCGCAGGGAAGCCTTCATGACGTACTCCTCGGGGGAGTTCCTCTCGTCCCCTATAAGGTCCATAAGGCTGCTGCTGTCCTCGTCGTGGCCCACCGGAGCGTCCAGGGAGCGGTGGCGCCTTCCGCTGCTGAGGGTCCTGGCCACCTCCTTGGGGGACATATCCAAGGACTGGGCTATCTCCTCCATGTTCGGGGTACGCTCCTTCTCCTGCTCGAGCTGGGCGGAGACCTTGGAGATCTTGTAGAGGGTCCCGACCCTGTTGAGGGGCATCCTGACTATCCTGGATTGCTCCGCCAGGGCCTGGAGTATGGACTGCCTTATCCACCAAACTGCGTAGGATATGAACTTGAACCCCCTGCTCCCATCGAAGCGTTCAGCGGCCTTGATGAGGCCGAGGTTGCCCTCGTTTATGAGGTCGCTCAGGGGCATGCCCTGGTTCTGGTACTCCTTGGCCACGCTCACGACGAAGCGCAGGTTGGCCTGGACGAGCTTGTTCCTGGCCTCCTTGTCCCCCTTCTTTATGCGCTCGGCCAGCTTCACTTCCTCCTCAGGAGGAAGCGGGGTGTGGCTACCTATCTCCTCCAAGTACTTGGCCAACACCCCTCCCTCACGGCTCAACGGGATCTTGGAGAACTTGCTCAAAGGACCACCCCCTCGTTTGAAGGTTGGAATTGATAAGGTACACAAATATCCCCCCTATGTCAAGAGCCACCGAACCTGAACCGAGCGAGGAGGTCCCGGCCTTCGGGGAAGGCCCCGAAAAGCTCCTCCCAGTCGCCAAGTTCGAAGTCCTCGTAGGTGAACCCCGGGGCCACGGTGCACCCCACGAGGCTCCACCTTCCGCCATCTGCGACCCTGGCCGCCTGCCAGAAGCCGGCGGGCACGAGCTTCTGCGGCACCTCCCCGGAGAGGAGGTCCGCACCTAAGCGGGCGACCTCCAGGTCCCCCTCAGGAGAGATCGTCAGGAGCTCCAGCGGATCGCCGAGGTAGAAGTGCCAGATTTCGTCCGACGCCACCCTGTGGGGGGCGGAGGCGCAGTCCGAAGTGAGCAGGTAGTAGATGGCGGTGGAGGCCGGGCGGGGGCCACCGTACCTTTCGGGGAGGCCCGAGGCAGGAATCGAAAGGCTCGAACGATAGGTCTCGCGGTAGTAACCCCCCTCCGGATGGGGACGGAGGCCCAGCAGCCTTATTACCTCTTCGGGGGTCATGATGCTACCTCGAAATATACAGTAACTTCGGTCCAACTGCAAGGTCCTTGACTTCCTGGGCGGAAGGTGCTTACTTTAGGGGACCGTGAGGTTCGTAGGGATAGATCTGGCCTGGTCGGACGGGAACACCTCTGCAGCGGTCGCCTTGGCCCTGGAGGGGGACGAGGGGAGGCTCATCGCCTGGGAGGAAGAGCTTGGAGGCGACGACGAGGTGTACACCTTCGTGAGGGAGGCGGTCGGGGAAGGGCCGGGCCTTGTAGCCGTGGACGCACCGCTTTTGGTTCCCAACGAGGAGGGGGCCAGGCCGTGCGACCTCGAGGTGTCCAGGGAGTTCCGGAGGTACGAGGCCGGAGGGTACCCGGCCAACAGGAGGAGGTTCGGAGGAAAAGTGAGGGGGGAGGAGCTTGTAAGGTCGCTCGAAGGTGAAGGGTTCGTACATTCTCCCTACATCCCCAAGAGGACCCCTGTGCGCCAGGTGGTGGAGGTGTACCCCCACCCTGCCTCCGTGAGGCTCTTCGGCCTGGGGAGGACCTTCAAGTACAAGGCCCGTCCCGGAAGGCCGATCGAGTTCCGCCTCTCCGAGTTCCGCAGGTACAGGGAGCACCTGAGGGGGCTCAGGTCCCCTGGCCTATGTGCGGAGGAGATTCTGAGGATGGACCCGGAGGGCCTCAGGGGAGGTGCCCTGAAGAGGTACGAGGACCTCCTGGACGCCCTCTTCTGCGCTTACATAGGGCTCTACTGCTGGTACTGGGGGCAGGATGGATACCAGGTCTTCGGGGACCTTGAGACAGGATACGTCGTCGTACCCCTTAAGCTCCGTGCTTGACGAGGCCCTCGAGAGGGCCAGAAAGCTCGGACCCAGGCCGTCCGGGGTCCCGAGGGAGGGATACCTGGACAGGGCCGAGCGGATAGTAAGGATGGCGGCCTCCTGGGTGGACGAGGGCGGAGCGGTCGTGGACCCATGGAGGGGGGATGAGGCGACCTACGAGACCGGGAGGTTCGTGGGAGCCTTGGGTGGGCTCGTAGGTGCGGGCAGGTGCCTGGACCTCGTGGAACTCCTGGAGAGGACGATCCGCAGGCTCCTGGACTTCTTCCGAAGGGAGGCGATGGGGGAGGATGTGGGCACGGCCCTGGAGTTCCACTCGAAGGAGCTGGCGTGGGCCATATGGAACGCAGGGAAGGGCCTCTCGGAAGAGCTCGTCTCGGACGTGCGCTCAGTATGTTCCTCCTGGGACGCCTACAGGCTTTACCGCAACTCCCTCGCATATAGGAGGCCCTCCGAGCTTCACAACGTGAACACGTTCGCCCTGGCGGGGGAGGCCATGTTCAGGGCCTTAGGGCTGAGGAAGGACGACGGCTTCGTGGAGAAGCACGTCCCCGTCCACCTGGGGAGGTTCGACGAACTCGGCATGTACAGGGACCCCGGATGTCCCGTGGTATACGATTGGGTATCGAGGTTGAACCTCCACACCCTCCTCCGGGCGGGGTACCACGGCCCAGGCTCGGAAGAACTCAAGAAGGTCCTGCGCAGGGGCGCCATGACGCAACTTCTCCTCCACAACTCCCAGGGGCTCGCATGGTTCGGTGGAAGGAGCAACCAGTTCCTCTTCAACGAGATGGAGCTTGCCCCCATCTGCGAACTTGTGGCGGCCGAACTTGAGGACCCCTTCCTGGCCGGGGCCTTCAGGAGGGCGGCGAGGATAAGCCTAAGGGCCCTGGACAGGTGGCTCGATATGGACCCTCCGAGGCACATAAAGAACTCCTTCCACCCTGCGGTGGAGTGGGGGTGCGATTCCTACGGACCGTACGCAGTGTACCTTCTCCTCGCAGCGAGCCTCATGACCTTCGCGTACCACTGGGGTACGGACGGACCCGAGTACCCCATACCCTCCGAGGTCCTGGACTACACTCTGGAACTTGGACCCGATTTCCACAAGCTCTTCGCAAGCTTCGGCGACATGAACCTCCAGTGGGACCTTAAGGCCGACCCGCACTACGACGCCACCGGGCTCGGGAGGGTGCTCTGGAGCGATGCCCCTCCGGAACTCGTGCTCTCCGCACCCTGCCCTTCCGAACCCAAGTTCTCCCTCCCATCGTGGACGAGGCCCAGGGCCCTCTCCCTCTCCTGCGCCTGGTACGAGGGAAGGGATTGGACCAGGCTCGCCGAGTCCTGCCCCGA
>QNCW01000157.1 GCA_003645885.1 Candidatus Latescibacterota bacterium
GACGAAGACCTGTTGGACCTTGGCCGCCTTGAAGCTCTCAAGCCTCGTCGTGTTCCTTGCCTCCTCGTGGAATATGGTATGAGCCCGTTCGGCCTGGCTGGACAGCAGAGGAAGCGAGACCTCGCTCCCTCCTCTCTCACCTCGCACAAAGGACATAAACGCCAGCAACAATAGGACAGTGGCACCAAATACAAGCAAGACTACATCGGGCAAAACCTTATGCTTACAGCTCGATCCGATCCTTTATATGTTTTACAAATTGCTCCGGCTTCTCCACTCCCAACAGTATCGGTGTTCCCTTGGATTTGATACACACTATCGGTCCAGAGGTATTCCCGACGAAAAGTAGTGCCTTTGGGTAACCTGCAAGTTTGAACCACCCTATCTTGTAGCCAGGTTCACCGATGCCAAATGTCCTCAGCTTGATCTTGTAATCGCCTCTCAGTTGTGTCAATGAAACTTCATCTATTTCCTCGAACCGGATCTCCCTCTGATAAAGTCCCCATTTCACGACAACCTTATCGGGCTCTACCTTGCAGTGCATCGTCCTTGCCGCATAGATGTCGTGGATGGAAAATAGGGGAATTGCCAAAAGGGCCGTGCCTACTACGAACATCACAACCCAATGCACGGCAGGTGGAAGCCCCTCTGCCGCACCTATAAGCCTTCTTTCGATAAAGAAGAAGACGATGAGAAAAGAGACGATCAGCACTGCGTCAAGGACGATCGGGAATTTCCCCACTGGAATACGATACATCGCACACCTCCTCGACTTTCACGTGATCTCCTTGTACCTACAGTAAAGGTTCACAAAGATCGTCCCTAAGACGACCAATACGATGAACGGCACAAATGTCTTATGCGGACCAAACCTATATACTAAAAAAGGGGTTGAACATAGATAGATTCCGAGCACGATCAGGAAGGGACCTGTAACCCTTGCCAGGGCTTCCTCATCTTTTACCCTTGACTCATCATATCCGGCAAGTAGAAATAGCAAGTTTGTCTTCTTCTTCATGCCTAAGAAGTAACCAAGAGCAATTAAAGCCAGACCTGCCAGACCTAAAATGCCGAAGACAACGATCATGCCGACAGACATCGCTTCCTCTAACCTGCAACTAATCTCTAATCGTGGGAATCGCTCCTTGGCCTTTGGAATTATATACAAAGCATTTTTAGAAATCAATACCAAAGGCCATCGTCCCAAAAAGTCCTTCCGCCCCCTCGGGCACTCTTCAAGAATTCCTGCTGTAAGCTCCGGGACTCGTTAAACCCACCTCTAAGGCTATCTCAGTGGAACGACCCTGCTTCAGATGGTACCCCCTTTCCAGTTAGAATTCCTCCACAGCCCTCCTGAGGTCCTCGAGGGCCATCACATACTCCCTCCTGTCTGAGAAGTACTCCCTTTGGGTCGAGTGGAAGTCCTCCCTCCTCCTCAGGAGGTCCTCGTAGGTTATGTACCTCGCCCATTCGTACTCTATCAGGGCCTCGAATATCTCCAGCCTCTCCTTAGTTATCTCCACCCTCTCCCTCTGTATGTCGAGCCTCTCCTTGGCGTCCAAAACCTTGAAGAAGTCCTCCCTCACCTCGAGCTCTATCCTGTCTTCGAGCTTCTTCAGCTCGTATTCCAAGCTCTTGAGCTTCGCCCTCTCCTCCTGAAGCACCCCCCAGTTGCGCATGCCTCGGAATATGGGGAAGACAAGTCCGACCCTCACCTCCCAGTCCTCCCTTTCGGTCCCCCTCCCGAGCGGACGCTCGAGGTACATCGTCCCCCTCCACTGTCCCTCCACCTTGGACATCCTGAAGTTGAGGTCGGTCCTTCCCCTCCCGTAGGACGCGCTCGCAGTTATACCGGGGAACCACTCCCAGAGGGCCTGGCGGACGAGCCTCCTCTGTTCCTCCACCTCCTCCCTGAGCTCCGCTATCTCGCTCCTGTTCTCGAGGGCCTTCCTCACCATGGCGTCCAATGAGTCCTCGGGCACCTCCTCCTCGGGTACCTCCCCCACAAGCTCGATCCCGTCCGGGGAGGCCCTTCCGAGGAGCCCCATGACCTTCAGGAGTTCGAGCTTCTGGGCCCTGAGGGCCCTTTCGAGCGTGTTTATCCTGAGCCTTTCGTCGAGCACCTCGAGCCTTGCCTCCTTCACATCTATCGGACGGACCTTGCCCACCTCGAGCCTCTCCTCCATCCTCCTGTGCTTCCTCTCGAACTCCTTCAGAAGCTCCATCCTTTCGGCTATCTCATCCTCGGTCAGGAGCACCGAAAGGAAGGCCTTCCTCACCTGGGAAATTACATCGGCTACGGTCCGCCTGTATGCGAACCTGGCCTTCCTGTACTCCCTTCGGGCCTTAAGCTCGAGGTACGGGGTCCTGCCGAACCTCAGCACCTCCTGGCTCACCCTAAGTACGGCGGACCTATGTGCGGTGTCCTCCGCACCGTAGTAGTTCCCGACGAGGCTTACCTGCGGGAGCCTCTCAGAGCGGTAGTACATGAGGGCCCACTTCTTCTCCCTCACGAGCTGTTCCGCCTTGAGCACGTCCGGGTTGTGCTTGAGAGCGATCTTTATGCTACCTTCCAGGGTAAGCTCCTCCGCTCCCGCCATCTTTAAGATCAAAAGGACTAAGGGCAACATGTCACCTCCTGCTCAGTTTCACGGTGAATATAGCCACGCCCACCACTATCCCCACGAGGAGCATCACGAGCAGGGCGCTCCCCAAGACGTTGGCTTTGCCCTGCACGTTCACCGTCACGTTCTTCTCCTGGGCCTCAACGAGCTTGCCCTCGTGCTCGCACGATGCCCCTACCTTGACTTCGTACTTCCCCACTTCCACGTCCCCGGGGGGTGTGACCTCCACCTTCACCGGGACCTCCTTCTGGGGCTCTATCCTGTCCACCTTCTCGGGTACGACCCTGTACTCCCACTGCGCCGGCGGGTCGACCTCCACCCTCACGTCCTCCAGGACCACGGTTCCGGTGTTCCTGAGCGTGAACTTCATCTCCAGCTTCTGGTCGGGCCTTATCTCGTAGTAGAGGTTCGGGGAAGAAAGCTCGATCTCCCCTACGCCCTTAGGTGTAAGCTCTAAGACCTCGTACCCGAGCTTGAGGGGCTTGAGGTCATCCTCTCTTATCTGCCTTCCACCGAGCTTCCTCCTGAGCCTCCTTAGCTGCTCGGCACCGTATTTGTCCGCAACCACAGCGAAAAAGCTTACAGGCTTGCCTATCTCCTCCTCGGGAAGCTCCCTCGGGACCCAGACCCTAAGCCCCAGGCTCAGCTTCGCCATCCCCTGGGAGAACTTCACCTGCGAAAGTTGCTTTCCCTGATATTCGAACTGGTACCTGTACTTGCTCGGAAGCCCCACCACGTCTAAGGCGAAGGTCTTCTCGTCCTCCGCCATCCTTTCGAGTTCCAGGTCGAACACGACAGAGCTTCCAAGCTCCCCCTCCTGGGCGAATTGAAGCGACATGACCGACACAACGTCCTCCCTCCCGCTCTTCTGTAGGTACACCTTCCTGTCCTCGGCCTTGTTCAGGTACTTCATCCTGACCGTGACCTCCTCTGCATCCCTCTGGAGCCCGAACTCCACTGTAACCTCCTGGCCGTAGGCCAGGGAGGGGATCCTCACCTCGTACGGGTCGCCTATGAGGACACCGTCCTTGAGTATGGAGACGAAGATGTTCTCTATCCCGACTAAGGCCCTCACCTCCTGGGGGGAGAGCACGTCCTTGTAGGCTGCGGAGGCTGCCTTCACATCCGAGGTGTTCTTGAGCGTCAGCCTCACCCTCCTCGTGCCGTCCTCAGCCCTGTACTTCTGTGCCCTGATTATGGATATGTGCGTGGCCTCCTCCACGAACCCCAGCACGGTCTGCTCGAGGTTTATCTGGGCCTCCTTGAGGGCCACCTTGGCCCTTTCGTAAGCTTCCCTGGCCGAATTCAGCTCGTCCCCAGTTATTATCCCACGGGCCTTCAGCTCCTTCATCTCCTCGTAACGCTGTCTTTGTTTTTCGTATTCGCTCTTGGCCTGCTCGAGCACGAGCTCCGCCCTTTCGAGCTGCAGCCTCATGGCCTTCTCACGCTTGGTCATCTCGCGGGCGGGAGCGTAGGTCGCCACGAGCATCACGACGATCCCTGAAAGCGTCCAGATCGGCTTCATGGCTCCTCCCTCCTTTTCGGTTGGTTGTTGACAACGTGACCTTCAGGGTTTATCTTGGGACCTTAAGGAGGTCACAGCACGATGTCCTTCGAAAGATGTCCAATATGCGGCGGCGAACTGGTGGAGAAGGAAGTCGAGAAATTGCTCAGGGGCGGAGTCCATGTCGCCGTGGTCAAAGTACGGGCCGAGGTCTGCCTCCGCTGTGGCGAAAGGCTTTACTCCCATGAGACGATCCGGTGGTTCGAGGAGATAAGGGCGAAGCTTGAACGCCAGGAAGTGGACTCCTTCCGACCTCTGGGACGCTCCTTTCAAGTAACTTAAGCCAACCTAAAATACCTCCATATCACACCCGATGTGACGGCCAACGGCGAAGATATGGGATCGGCCACTTCAAGGAACTCCGTCATGTTGCCTCCTCATTCGGACCTGTCGGTGATGAGGGCCTTGCGAAGCTCGACCCTGAGACGGGGACCCCTCCAAAACATGTCGTCATCCCCGTGAACAGGCTCACCTCCAGCTCGAACCTTGCCTTAGGCTTCAGGACCATCCCGTCCACCGGACTTCATCTTTGGCTATGGCCCAAGGCATATTGGCCTCCTTTCACGCCTGTTGACAAGGGGACAAGACGGGCCTATCTTATGTTCGAACTCACATAAAGGAGGAGATATCCCATGTCTTCGATTGCAACAGGATACGAGCATATCGTTATAAAGGACGGCGTACCGACCATAGCCGATACCACGATGAAAGTCGTCGAGCTTGTGGCCGAAAAGATCGCATATGGGTGGAGTCCCGAGGAAATTCACTTTCAACATCCATATCTCACCCTGGGACAGATTTACTCAGCTTTGGCATATTATTGGGACCATATTGAGGAACTGGAAGAAGATATAAAACGCCGTCTGCAGTACATAGACCGATTGCGTAGAGAGGCCGGCCCATCACCTCTGGTGGACCGATTGAAAGCTAAAGGACTCCTTTAATGACCGTCGCCCTCTATATGGATGCTCATATTCCAAGGGCCATAACAGTCGGGTTGCGACTGCGAGGAGTAGATGTCGTCACAGCCCAAGAAGATGATGCAGCGGACTTATCCGATCCTGAGTTACTCGATAGGGCCACAACCTTGGGACGGGTGCTGTTTACCTTCGACGACGACTTATTGGCCGAGGCTAAACGCCGCCAGAGTAAAGGGATACCATTTGCCGGTGTGATCTACGCTCATCCATTGCGAATCTCTATCGGAACATGCATCCATAACTTAGAACTTATCGCTAAGGTAGGAGAACCCGAAGACTTAGCTAACAGAGTAGAGTTCTTGCCCCTTTGATAGCATATAGGCCTACCTCCCCCCACCCGGCGTCACGTCGCTCCTCAGGAAAGAAGCGAAGGTCAGCATGAACAGGACCACGTTGAA
>QNCW01000158.1 GCA_003645885.1 Candidatus Latescibacterota bacterium
AAGCTCTTTGTCGAGGAATTCTACTTGCTTGGAAAAGTCTATGTGTCGGGCTATGTCCGGAAAGAAGAATCTCACAAATTGTGGGAAAAAGGCCCTTATGGCTTCCTTCCATCCCTCGTCGTACCTTGCCTTCGGCATCTCTTACCTCCCTGAGGGCGGGCACAAGGCCCACCTCCACAGGATTGAACAGCGGTCGGTGAAGCTTACCCTCCCTGGAACATGACCACCATGTTGTCCCTGTGGACCACTTCGTCCGAATACTTGTACCCCAACAGGTCCTCTATCTCGGAGGACCTCCTGCCCCTTATCCTCCTGACCTCGTCCGCCGAGTAGTTGACGAGCCCCCTCGCAACCTCCCCCGAAGGCCCGACTATCCCGACCATGTCCCCCATACCGAACTCCCCTTCCACATGGGTGATCCCGGAGGGAAGCAGACTCTTGCCGCGGCGGACTATAGCCTCCTCGGCGCCCGGGTCTACGAAGAGCTTCCCCTTCATCTCGAGGTTGAAGGCTATCCACCGCTTCCTGCCCGAGATCCCCTCCCCCTGGGGGAGGAAGAGGGTACCGACCTCCCTCCCCGACAACACATCCCTGAGCCCGTGTTCCTTGCCGTGTGCTATGAGCGCCATCTTTCCGGAGGTCGTGACCATCTTCGCTGCTTCGACCTTCGTGCGCATGCCGCCGCTTCCCAAGGGGCCTCCGGGGTCTCCGGCCAGGGCCTCTATCTCCGGGGTCACCTTCTCCACAAGCTTTATGACTTCTGCACCCCTGTCCTTCCTCGGGTCGGACGTATAAAGTCCCTCGGTGTCGGTGAGGAGCACAAGGAGGTCCGCGTCCACGAGGTTGGTCACGTGCGCTGCGAGCACATCGTTGTCCCCCATCCTTATTTCCTCAGTGGCCACGCTGTCGTTCTCGTTCACGACCGGAAGGACGCCGAGGGAAAATAAGGATTGAAACGTGGCCCTTAGGTTGAGGTACCTGACCCTGTTGTTGAGGATGTCCTCGGAGGTCAGGAGCACCTGCCCTACGGGAACCCCGTGCCTTCGGAAGGCACCTTCGTATGCGTTCATGAGGAGGCTCTGGCCCACGGCGGCCACGGCCTGGAGCTTGGATATCTCCCTCGGCCTCGCCCCGAGCCCGAGCCTCCTCATCCCGGCGGCTATGGCCCCGGAGGAGACGAGCACGACCTTCCTTCCCTCCTTCACGAGGGAGGATATGTCCTCGGCGAGCTTCTCTACGACCTCCTGGTCTATGCCCCCCTCCGGGGAGGTGAGGACCCAGGTCCCGACCTTCACCACGAGGGACCTCACCCCCGAAAGGAACGAGCCCCTGTCTACCATCTGACCTGAACCCCCTTGGATGCCAAGTACTCCTTGGCCTGCCTTATGGTGTACTCCCTGAAGTGGAATATGGAGGCCGCCAGAACTGCGCTGGCCTTCCCCTCAGTGAGGGCCTCGTACATGTGCTCTAAGCTTCCGCAGCCTCCCGAGGCTATCACCGGAATCCTCACGGATTCGGCCACGGCCCTCGTGAGGGGTATGTCGTACCCGTCCTTGGTCCCGTCCCTGTCCATGCTCGTAAGAAGTATCTCCCCAGCCCCCCTGTCCTCCACTTCCCTCGCCCACTCCAAGGCGTCCCTACCCGTGGGGGTCCTGCCTCCGTCTATGTGCACCTCCCAGCGGGGCCTTCCGTCCGGGTAGTAACCCACGAGCTTGGGGTCTATGGCCACGACTATGCACTGGCTCCCGAAGCGGCGGGAGGCTTCGTTTATGAGCTCCGGATTGCGCACGGCGGCCGAATTTATGGAGACCTTATCGGCACCTGATGCCAGTATCCTCCTTATGTCCTCCAAGGTCCTTATCCCACCTCCCACGGTGAAGGGGATGAACACCTCCTCGGCGACCCTCTTCACCATGTCCAGCACTATCTCCCTTCCCTCGGACGAGGCAGTTATGTCCAAGAAGACGAGTTCGTCCGCCTCCTCCTGGTCGTAGTACTTGGCCTGTTCCACAGGGTCGCCCGCATCCCTGAGGTTCAGGAAGTTCACGCCCTTAACCACCCTCCCCCTGTCCACGTCCAAACACGGTATTATGCGTTTAGCGAGCATCGTCTTCCTCCTAAGTCTTTACCTTTCTGAGAGGGTGTATTATAATAAGGAGCTCCTCACTAAGAGAAGATAAATGTAAAACCTTGTTAGGTCAAGAGAGTTCTCGGTGGTCGTTCCCAAGAGGGTCGGCGATAGTAAAGCACGGGTCGCCAAAAGTTGATGACCTTCCGAAGGGGATATTTCATCTCGATTTTTCGTGAGATATTTTTCGAGTGAACAGGTTGTCAAGAATTGATGGGTAGATGTTATGGAAGGTATTGTGATATCTTACAGATGCTTATCTCAGATCTTTTTGGGTCGTCAACTTTTGACGAGTTGGGGCTTGGAGAAGGGCGAAGAGGGTTGTCATTCTCTTGAGCAATGTTTATTGGAGAAGGGGAGGTTGTACTGCAAGCAGATGGGACGACGCTTCTCCTCGACGAGGTAGGAGACCTTCCGGAAGGACCTCTACTACAGGCTTGTGGGAGCGACGATATACCTTCCTCTTGGACCTGCGATATACCAGGACAGCAGAGGTAGGCTTTTGGTCCTTGAGGAGATGTCTTTGGTAGTTTCCAAGGTCAGAAGAAAGGAAGCAATTCCTCCCACGACTAAAGCCGTGGGCTTCCTTGCGCCAACTTCTGTGAGATATCCTAAAACCCCATCTCCCTCAACTTCTCGAAAGTTAAACCCTCCGAACGCCCGGAGGTCAACCTCTCCAAGTACCTCGCCAATACGTCCACCTCGACGTTCACGAGGTCCCCCCGGCGTTTTAACCCGAAGGTGGTCACCGAAAGCGTATGGGGGATTATGGATACCGAAAATACATTATCCCTCACATCCAAGACCGTGAGGCTCACGCCGTCCACAGCAACCGAGCCCCTCGGGGCCAAGTACTTCATGAGGCCGGACTCGAGGGATATCTCGAATATAGCCCCCTCCTCCCTTTCCTCCCTTTCAACTATCCTTCCCACCCCGTCCACGTGTCCGAGCACTATGTGCCCCCCGAGGCCCTCCCCGAGCCTGAGGGCCCTTTCGAGGTTCACCTTATCTCCCCTCCTGAGCCTCCCCAAGGTCGTCCTCGAGACGGTCTCCCTCACGACCTCGGCGGAGAAGTACCCCTCCCCCGCCTCCACCACAGTGAGGCAGGCCCCGTCCACGGAGATACTGTCCCCCACCTTCACCCCGTCCGAAGGCCATGGGGTAGCTATCCTGAGCCTCTTCACCCCCCTTGCTTCCCTCACGTCCAGGACGGTCCCCATACATTCGACTATCCCAGTGAACATATATCAGCCTCCAAGCAGATGTCCTCCCCGAACCTCCTCGTCCGCAATATCCTCAAGCTCAGGGCGTCCGATATCCTGTCTATCCCCAAATCTCCCAAAGCATCTATCCCTTCTCCCAAGAGCTTAGGGGCCAAAAAGATGACTATCCTATCGCACATCCCACGACGGAGGAAGGATGTGAGCACCTCCCTTCCTCCTTCGACTAAGACCGATATCCTCCCCTCCCCTGCGAGCTTGGCCAGGAGGGCTTCCAGGTCCACCCTGCCGTCCCTCTCGGGGAGCACCCAGACCTCTGCCCCGGCCTCCTCCAGGACTTTTCTCCTCTCGGGGGATGCACGTTCTGTGGTCGCAAGCACTGCCCTTCCTCCCGAAAGCACCTTAGCGGTTGGAGGGGTCCTGAGCTCGGAGTCCAGGACGACCCTGAGTGGGTCCCTTCCCTTCGTGAGCCTCACGGTGAGCTGGGGATCGTCCGCAAGCACGGTCCCCACCCCGACCACAACGGCGTCCGCCTCCGCCCTCAGGCGATGTGCGTGCTTCCTCGCCCCCTCACCGGTTATCCATCTGGAGTCCCCGGAACTAGTAGCTATCCTCCCGTCCAAGGTCTGGGCCCACTTCAGGGTCACGAAGGGCCTTCCCGTGGTTATGTATTTGAAATATGCCCTGTTGAGTTCCTTCGCCTCGTCCTCCAAGACCCCCACTTCCACCTCGACGCCCGCGTCCCTGAGCTTCCCTATCCCCCTGCCGTCCACGAGGGGGTTGGGGTCCACGGTGGCGCAGATCACCCTTGAGACGCCGGCCTCGAGGATGCGGTCCACGCACGGGGGGGTCCTCCCGTAATGCACGCACGGCTCCAAGGTCACGTACATCGTGGCGCCCCGTGCGGAATCCCCTGCCTCCCTCAAGGCTACGACCTCAGCGTGGGGCTCTCCGGGCCTCCTGTGCCACCCCCTGCCCACCACCTTCCCATCCCTGACCACCAGGGCCCCTACCATGGGGTTCGGGTGCGTGGAGCCCAGACCCTTCCGGGCCAGGCGGAGGGCGAGCTTCATGAATTTCCTGTCCTCATCCATCTATCTCCCTCCCGCAGTGAGGGCAGGTCCTCCTTCCCTTCCTCCTCTGGATCTCCTCTATGAACCCGGAGCCCAGGATACCCGCCGGGAGGGCGAACATCCCTATGCCCAAGAGGGCTATCACCGCCCCCAGGACCTTGCCTAAGGGGGTTACAGGATAAACATCCCCGTATCCTACGGTGGTCAGGGTCACTATCCCCCACCACATTGCCTCGGGGATGCTCGAGAAGGCCTGGGGCTGTGCATCGTTCTCCACGAAGTACATGAGGCTCGACGAGATTATGAGGAGCACGGAGATGGTGAACACCGTCATTATGAGTTCCTCCTTCCTCGCCCTCAGCACCACCCCCAAGAGCCTCAGGGACTCGGAGTACCTTCCGAGCTTGAAGAGCCTGAAGAGCCTGAAGAGCCTTACGGCCCTTATGAACCTCAGGTCCAGGGGAAGGAACATGGGAAGGTAGAAGGGGAGCACGGCAAGAAGGTCCACCACGGCCAGAGGGGTGGCTGCGAACCTGAGCCTACCGGCCACCGGACGGGAGAACTTCTCCTCCGTGGTGCAGCTCCAGAGCCTCAGAACATATTCCACGGTGAAGACTGCCACGGAGAAGGTTTCGAAGGCCCCGAAGAAGGTCGAATACCTCCTGTAAAGGCTCTGTACGGTCTCCAAAGTGACGGCGGCTACATTAAGGAGTATCAAGGTCATAATCCCGATATCGGCCGCCTTGCTCGCCCTGTCGTCCGGAGCCGCCCTCTCAAGTATCTCGTATACCCTCCTCTGAACCCTTCCCATAGCTCCCTGAAATGAAATTCCCCCTTAAGCGAGGGGGAAGTTTCCTGAAGGAGAAGGCAGGTACCCCTTTCGGACGCACTACTCGGCCCTGCGCATCCTACTGTAGCCGACGCAGAGCATATTGGCCGCGGGCCTGTGCCCAGAATCCCCCGGCCGAGCGGACCTTAAGCACATAATACCAGACTACCGATATCACGGCCGCTATGATGGTCAGCCACAGCCAGGAGAGGAACGGTAGGTAGACCAGCTTGTTA
>QNCW01000159.1 GCA_003645885.1 Candidatus Latescibacterota bacterium
GTATCCATATAGACCCCCTTTCTGGTTTGAAGGTGGGCCTATATGATACTCTATTTGACCTTTTATATCAACCGTAATCTCAACCATCCCAGATAACTAAACTATATTAGGAAACACCCTCGATAAGGAAGCAGGTCTGAGGATAATAGACATCTCTGAGCCATCCTCTCCAGAGGAGGTGGGAGCATACGATACTCCGGGGGAGGCATATGGTGTCCATGTCTCAGGTTCCTACGCTTATGTTGCTGATAGGGAAGCAGGTCTCATAATCCTCGAATTTCTCGGTCCCGGGCCTGCTATGGAGCCTGATATACAGCTTTCTGCCACGAGCCACGACTTCGGCTCAGTATTGGTAGACAGCTATTCCGAGTGGAGCTTTTTAATAGGCAACCTCGGTAGCGCAAATCTTACCGTAAGCAGTGTGAGGTCAGATAACCCTGCATTCGAGGTTGTATCCCCAGAGTTCCCTCAGAGCATCTCACCCGAAGGTAGGCTGGAGGTCAAAGTCAGGTTCTCACCCAGGGAGGCCAGCTCTTACACCGGCACCCTAACCATAGAAAGCAACGATCCAGATGAAGGGAAGCTGGAAGTAGAGCTTATAGGGAAGGGGGTTGCACCCGAGATAGCGCTCTCGGACACAACTTACAATTTCGGAAAGGTCCATGTTGACAGCTCCTCGTCCTGGATACTCAAAGTTTTCAACAGGGGCACAGCAGACCTGATGGTAGAGCAGATCTCATCGGACAACTCGGATTTCTCGCCTTCTCCCACGAGCTTCACAGTCCAACCCGGAGGTTCCAAGGATGTAGAGGTGAAGTTCATGCCGTCTGCCACAGGACCCGAAAGTGCTACGCTCACCATAGTGAGCAACGACAGGGATAGGCCTGTCCTGAAGGTTTCTCTGATGGGGACCGGCATCGCTCCCAAAATCTCCATTTCGGCCAAGTCCCACGACTTTGGAAGCGTTCCTGTGGGCAGCTCTGCGAGCTGGGATTTGACAGTATCTAACCTCGGAAACGCCATCCTTTCTGTAAGCAGCGTGAGTTCAAGTAGTTCAGAGTTTACCCTCCTTCCTGTTTCCTTCGATGTCCAACCCGGAGGTTCGAGGGATGTCACCGTAACATTCAAGCCATCCTCTCGTGGTCCTAAGGCAGCGGTCCTTACAATATTGAGTGACGACCCAGACGAGCCAGAATTGACCGTCAACCTGGAGGGCGTAGGTCTGGCACCTGATATATCGCTTTCTGCTTCGGAGCACGACTTCGGGGATGTGTATGTTGACAGTTCATCGGTTTGGGAGCTGGTCGTCTCCAACGAAGGGGACATCGAATTGAAGGTGGGCATATCATCGAGCGATGATGAGTTCACCGTAAGGCCCGATTCTTTCTCGGTTGCTCCCGGAGGGAGCCTGAGCGTGGAGGTGGCTTTCAGGCCTGGGACAGTTGGGAGCAGGGAGGCGAAATTGACGGTAACCAGCGACGATCCGGACGAGGAGGTACTCTATGTCTCCCTGAGGGGGGAGGGGATAGACGCAGTACCCCCCGTCATATCCCACAGTCCCTTGACATCGGCAAAGGAGGGACAGATACTCAGGGTGGAGGCCGATGTATCCGACGACATCCAGGTGAGGTCTGTGAAGCTGTTCTACCGGGTGGGCGGGGACAGGTGGTATTCCTCCCTCGATATGGACCACACAGGCGAGAGATATTACTCCACAGTCCCTTGGGACCATGTCACCCTCTCAGGTCTGGAGTACTACATAGAGGCGAGCGACGGATACAACATATCCCGCTCAGGCTCTCCGGAATCCCCACACAGGGTTCCGGTCTCAGCCAGGGCCTCCCTGAAGACAGAAGGAGGTTCCTACAAGATGATAGCCTTCTCAATAGCCCCCTACAACGGGGACCCTTCGACTTTAGAGGACTGGCTTGGGCCTTACGAGGAGACATTATTTTTCCTCACGAGGAGGGGTGCAAGATGGAGGCTTTCAAGGTGGGCCGGAGACGGGTATCTGGAATATCCAGATGTCGGAAGGATAGCCCCGGGAAAGGCCTTCTGGGTGATAACAAAGGAGCCACGCTGGATATATGTCGAGGGCGAGACGGTCCTTCCAAGCAGGGGAAATTACTATCCCATAGTCCTGAGGCCAGGTTGGAACCAGATAGGGAATCCCTTCCCCTTCGAGGTGAGCTTGAGGGATTGCAGGGTTGCGGTAGGTCAATCCTTGGAGCCTTTGGGAGGGTATTTAGAGGACAGGCTGGTGGCATACGAGGATGGGCATTATACGGACAGGTATGTGCTCGAGCCCTGGAGGGGATACTGGGTCAAGAACTTGACAGGTTCTGAGATAGAGCTTTTGGTTCCCTTCACGAGGGCTGGGGCAAAGAAGCCGGCTGCCGGAAGGAAGGTCCTCTTCGAGATAGAGCTTTCCGCAAGCTGCGGGAGGGTGAGGGACGGAGGTCATCTGGGTTTTGTAGGGGGGACCGACATGTACGAGCTTTCCCAGCCCCCAAGGCCACCTGGGGAATACATAGCCCTCTACTTTCCACATCCAGAGTGGGATTACGATACCGACTTCAGGCCAGAATCCTCCGAAGAGGATTGGAGGTTCGCCGTAGAGACGAATCTGAGGGGGGAGGTGGTCTTGGAGTGGAAGATAAGAGGTGCAGAACATATCAAAGCTTTCCTTCTGGACCCATCGGCCTGCAAGGTCTTGGACATGAGGCTTCAGAGGTCATACAGGTTCTGGATGGAAGGGGGGAAGAGGGAGTTTTCGGTGAGGGCGGGGAGGGAGGCTCGTATGCCTTCCATCTCCTCAGACGAGCTCAGGGTGTCGGTGTTCCCCAACCCCTTCAACGAGAGGGTTAATTTCGAAGTTCTCTCGGGAGGGGAAGTTCTGCTCGAGATATACGACATCTTAGGCCGCAGGGTGAGGGAGGTTCGGACGAGGAGAGTTTTCTCATGGGACGGGAGGGACGAAGGAGGCAGGATGCTTTCAAGCGGGGTTTACATCTGGGAGGCGAGCTCAGGAAGGTCGAGCAGGAGGGGGAAGGTGGTGTTGGTGAGGTAGAGGGTAAAGTCTTGGGGGAGGGTATCTTGGTCGGAATTTTGGAGGAGTTCCTCAACCTTCTGAGGGACCTATGCAGGGCCCATTACGGGGATAACCTCTGCTCCGTGGTATTGTTCGGCTCTGTGGCCAGAGGGGACTACGGTTCTGGAAGCGACATAGATGTATTGGTGGTGCTGAAGGATGCCGGAGGTTCGTTCGGCAGCAGGATGGAGGAATTCTTCTCCGTGATCAAGGCCCTGAGGGATTCTCGTCTCTACGGGCTCCTGAGGGAGGAAGGACTTCCCCACAAGGTGCAGCCCGTCATCCTTTCTTTGGAAGAGCTTAAGGCACATCCACCTTTGCTCTTAGACCTCACCACGGATGCGAGGGTGCTTTTAGACAGGGAAGGTGCCTTCGCAGAGGAGATGGAGGCCGTAAAGGCCAGGATGAGGGAACTGGGTTCCAGAAAGGTGGTCATAGATGGGAAGAGATGGTATTGGATATTAAAGCCCGATATTAAGCGAGGGGAGGTGGTAGAGATTTGACGACTGAGGATATGGCGAGAGATCATATCCGGTGGGCACATGGCTCCCTGAGGGAGGCAGGGGAAGCCTTGAGGAGAAAGGACTATCCCAGGACTGTGAGGAGGGCACAGGAATGTGTGGAGCTTTCTGTCAAGGCAGTCCTCAGGGCGTTGGGCGTGGAATATCCCAAAGAGCACGATGTAAGCGATGTGCTCAGGGACCTTCACATAGACCTTCCAAGTTGGTTCGAGGACGCCTTACCTCGTATCGCTGACATCATGGCCAAGATTACACCTCAACGTGGACCGGCCATGTACGGGATCGAGGGCCAACTGAAGCCGGCAGGGGTAATCTTCTCACGTGAGGATGCCCTCCGGGCCTTCGTGGATGCGGAGTTCGTCTACGGGCAGTGTAGTAAGTTCCTGGAGGATTGGTTTCGATAGAGGAGGTCAAGATGGCGTACCGCATGCTTCTGATGGCCCTTCTTGCGCTCGGCTGTTCGAAGGCGTACGTGAAGAGCTACAACAGGGGTGTAGACTACCTGAACATGGGCCTCGAGGAGGAGGCCATAAGGGAGTTCCAAGAGGCCCTCAAGCAAAAGCACGACTATCCCGATGCACACTACGGCCTCGGGATGAGCTATCTGGAGTTGGATGAACCGGAGGAAGCTCTGAAACACCTGAAGGAGGCGTTGAAGCTCGACCCCGACGATCCGAAGTACCTCTGGGCCTGCGGGCTCGCATTCTACGAGTTAGGGCGCTACGAGGAGGCGGCGGAATGCCTCGAGAAAAGCTACAGGTTGCGGCCCGACTGGGAGTGCGCATATAACCTCGGTGTGGTCCTGAGGGAACTTGGAAGATACGGAATTGCTCTTGAACGATACTTGCCATTCAAGCGGCATAGTTTTAGCGTCCAGGGGCTTCGGGGAGATAGCCGAGGAGTTCTACAGGAAGCTCTCCTCCTCGAAGGGAAAGGTCACCATATCTGCCTCGAGGTTCGACGAGGTCTCCTTAGAAGACCCCGATCTCGGGCACGGTGTGTTCACGTATTTCCTCCTGAGGGGGCTCGAGGGAGAGTGCGACGGGAACTCCGACGGTATAGTAAGCGTCTTAGAGCTTTATAACTACCTCTCGAGGAAAGTGCCGGACTACACCAAGGGGGCACAGCATCCCTCCATGATACTGCCCGAGGGAGGACTGGTAGGGGATATGCCCATAGCGAAGGTGGGCGATTGAGTTATCGGGGAGGCGACGATGCGTGCTTTGACTGTGGCCGTCTTAGTCCTGGCCCTTCTGCTCCCTTCCTCCCCCGGCGTCGGGGCGAAGGGGCTCGATTTCCCCCTGAAGAAACCCAAGGTAGAGAAGAGAAGTGCTTTAGATCTGGCGAAGACGACCCTTGTACTGTTGAGCACAGCAGGGATAACCCTGGGGGCAGCGTACCTCGGACATTGGTGGAAGGAGAAGCTCCCTCCTCCTCCCGGCCCTCCCGGTCGGGCGCAGAGCATCCCCCGAGGGAGGAGGTGAGGCTAAATCCTTCCCTTGGTGGAAGGCGGTCCCTGGGCCCTCTCCTCCCTCCTCGTCGCCCGGTCCAGCGCCCTGCCAAAGGCTTTGAAGACCGCCTCCAAGCTGTGGTGGGCGTTCTCCCCCCTCAAAAGGTCTATGTGGACCGTTACATTCCCCTTGGATGTCAGGGCCCTGAAGAACTCCGGGGCAAGCTCTGTTTCGAATTCCCCCACCTTCTCCCGGCCTATCCGAACTTCCCATACCAAAAGCGGCCTTCCGGAGATGTCCACCACGGCCCTTGCCAATGCCTCGTCCATGGGCGCATAA
>QNCW01000160.1 GCA_003645885.1 Candidatus Latescibacterota bacterium
CAAATGCACCCTCATATCTCCTTTTCCTCCAAGCCTCTGCTATATTTGCACACACAGACCTTGAAGACCTCCTTATCTGGTCTACCAAAGAATACCTCTCCTCTTTTGGAAAACCTTTCGTCAGCTCAAATATCCTCATCGCAGCCTCAAACGCCATCTTATACACATCCAACTCCTGATGCCCCTGAATAAATCTCCCCATCTCCTGTTCTCCCTATCACCTCATCTCCCTCGCACCCACGCTCCCCTGCTCCCTATCTCCCACGCACCCCATATTCCCCCGCCCCTCTGTCTCCCTCACAATATAACGCCTCACGGCCATCTTCACAAGCTACCATCGAGGACACAACCTCGCCCTGCCCTTAAAGACATCGGACCTTGGACTTCGGACTTTGGACATCAGATCATAACGCTACAACGCAATAAACGCAACAAACCCAAATGGACTTCCCCATGCGCTCGCCGCACTGAGGAAGAGTATATTTTCTTCGTTTGAATGAATAGGAACTGTAACTCTCAGCTCTGGGTTAGTTGTATGAAGCAGACGAGCATGACTGCCAGTCTGATGATGAACATAGAAACCTGCCCGGAGTAAAGCTCTTATAACCTCTTGAGGTTTTAGAACGGGGAGTGAAACCATATCAAGCGCTTATTTCGACTGTTATCCTCTCAACGGATGGGTAACGGTCTTCAGGAATCGGTTCGCCCCTCTTGATGGCGCTTTCCAGATAGCATTTGATCGCATCTTTTGCCATCCTTTTTGCCTCTTCAAGGGTATCTCCAAAGGTACATATTTCAGGAATCGCTGGAACGATCACATCATATCCTCCCTCTTCAAGAGGCTCAAAAATAACCGTGAAATTATAAATCTTTTGTAACTTGGCTGCCATGTCCACCTCCTATTTTAGGGCTTATAGGGGCACTTCCCGCCCTCGCTCTGCCTCGCCCACAATATAACGCCTCCCGGTCGTCCCCACAAGCTATAATCGAGGACATAAACCTGCCCCTACGGACCTCGGACCTTGGACTTCGGACTTTGGACCTCGAACTAACATCGAACCGAGCTTCATCATATGTCTGACTTATAGATATCTCCCCTTGTGCCCACCTTCAACACCTTGACAATATGAGCCTCGTAATCGACCGAGTAGATTATCCTGTAACTTCCTATCCTTCTCCTGTATGTGCCTGACCGCCCTTTTATCGGCTTCACATCCCCGACGAAGGGGTTCTCCCGGAAGTCCTCCAACACCCTCCGGAGCATCTTACGGCGTTTTTCCTCCAAACGGGAGAGATAACGGGCGACATCTTTAGATAACCTGACTTCCCATGTCATCACAGATCCTCGAGCGATACATACTCGCCTCTATCCATCTCCTCTTCGATAGCATCCAATTCCATAAGGACTTCATCTGGAAGCTCCTCCTCCCCTAACTGCTCTCGGAGATAATGTTCCACAGCTTGCCAGACGAAGGCTGAGAAGGGGATACCTCTCCCCTTGGCATAGTACCGGGCCATCTGCTCCACTTCTAAGAAGGAAGGAGGGACGCTCAAGACGGTCTTCTTATGTGTCATGTTACTGCACCTCCTTAATGTATAGCACTATCGAACTTCGAACCATGAACATTGAACCACAAATATAACGCCTCACGGTCGTCCCCACAAGCTACCATCGAGGGCACAACCTCGCCCTGCCCTTAAAGACCTTGGACCTTGGACTTCGGACTTTGGACTTCGGACCTCGGACCTTGGACCAACATCCCCACCACCGCCCAGAACACGAGCTGCATCTCCAGAAAGCCCAGGGTATGGTCCGCAGTGAGGGCAAGGAGGTACCCCGCCAAACTAGATACCATCCCGAGGTAGGCGAACTTCCACCTTCCTCCTGCGGACCTCACCCTCTCCATCCCAGTCTTAAGGGCCCTATATAGGACCCAGAGGAACGCCCCGAGCCCTAAGATTCCGGTCTCACACAGAAGCCAGATGTAGTAATTGTGGGGATTTATAGGCCCCTTCCCCCTAAAGGGGTTCTCTACAACAGCGCTGGTGTGGTATCTTCCCTTTCCATAGTACGGATAGGTCCCCGGCCCTATTCCGAACAAGGGACTTGAAAGCCAATCCCGGAAAGCCTGCCTCCAGAGGACTAACCTTCCATGCAACATAGTCTTGGCCATGTCCTGAAGCTTTACCTTCTTGATCATGATCCTACCCACCTTGAAGTTATCCAGGTCCCCGATAAGTCCCGAAGAGGTGACCGAGGCGTACAGGAGGTAAAGCACGAGGCCCGACGATACTACGGCCCGTCCCAGGTTCCACCTCATCGCTCCTTCCCTGCGAGCAAGCCAAAGGCCGAAGGCCGAGGCGAACGCCACCCCGAACCATCCCGTCCTGTTGCCAGAAAGCAGGAGGCAGAAGATGTTCAAGGACACAACCACTAAGGCCAGAACCCTCCTGTATCCGCTGAAGGCTAAACACGAACCCAAGGCCGGACCGAGGAGGAGCAGGCAGTAATTTCCGAGCACGTTCTGTTGGGGGAATGTGGATATCAACAAAGGTCCCCTGGCGGGCGGAACTACCGTCACCTCACGGACGAGGCGAGGTATCATGAAGAAGACTTCCTTACCTCCTACCCACTCCAAAATTCCTATAACTCCCACTCCCAGACACGCCACGAACATTGCCCAGAGCGCCCTCCTCCTACGTCCTTCATCCGTTAAGTTGTTGGCGAAAAACAAAGCAGCGCCTGCTCCACACAGCAGTATGAACCCAGTCCTCAGCACGCTGAAGCTGAGTTCCCCGAACTTTCCTTCTCCACCCATCGCTCCCAAGAAGTACCCCCTGAGCTTGAAGCTTGAAGTCAGAAGCGCTAATATCACTGTCCCTGCAAACGCCGTCGTAGGGAGGTTTAGAGGGTTACGCACGAACCTCGCCTTCCCCAAGAACAGCCTCGCCAACCAGGCCAGAAACACGGACATGAAGATGGCAGCGGGAATGGACGAGTAGCGTACGTTCAGGGCGTAGTAAAATACGTTCACCACGGGAACCGATGATAGCACAAGCATTATCCCGTATTCCATCCTCCAGAGGCTTATCGAGAAGGGGACCAGCATGGTCATCACGAAAAGGATGTATCTTAGAGGGCCGAATTGGAGGAAGGTCACATATTCGGCTGCGAGGACCCCCACGCCTACGAACGGTATCAAGAGCTTACCCATGATCTATCCTGCGGTACAAAAAGGCGGCCACGAAGGCCGCGCTATGGCCTGTGGAACACCATGCCTATGACCTGCCCTCCAAATATAACGCCTCACAGTCGTCCCCGCAAGCTATAAAGGCACAGCATCGCTGTGCCCCTACAGACCTCGGACTTCGGACCTCCATTTTATACAGTAAGGAGTAAGCAGTAGGGAGTGGGTCAGGTGCAGAATTTCTCGGGATGGGATATCATGCTGTGAAGCATTTTGCTCACTTCATCATACCCTTGTCGAAAATACCTATGCTTCTCCTCAGTCAGATAGCCACTATCAAAGGCCATGTCGAGCCAGACCTCTGTCTCGCCCTCTTCTCCGTAACTATCAATTAACTTGCTCACGAAGCTCTTTACATACATCCTCTTCTTCCACGCTTCAGCTATATTGGCGACAATCGACCGTGATGACCTCCTGAGCTGGTCTGTGAGAGAATACTTCTCCTCCTTGGGAAAATTCTTCGTCTCCTCAAATATCTCCATCGCCAACTTGTAAGCAAGCTGATAAACTTTCAAGTCCCGAAACCCCCTATACTCCATACTCCCTACTCCTTACTGCATACTGCAATCAATACGCCCCTTCCCTCTTCAGCACCTTCCAGCGGTAGAGGACTGGACCCAGCGAGCCCAATTTTAATGCTAGAGCGATTATTTCAAAGTTGAACTTACAGAAGCTCTTTGAACTCCTCAACCGTCAATTCCGCTTTACGGAGCAAACTGCGGAGCAATCCTGGCCCTAATTGGCGATGCAAAGGGACCGAGAGAGTATAGATAGAGCCCGGCTTGGTCAAAACCACATGACTTCCCCGCTGGCGGGCCACCTCCCAACCGGCCCTCTGAAAGGCACGCACGGCCTCCCGCCCCGAGATGCGGGGAAGTTCAGGCATAGGAGGGAACCTCGATCTCGAAGGTTTGAACGGTCAGAGGCAGCCCTTTCTCTTTTCGCACCTCCAGGCAAAGTTGAACGGCCTCCCGGATATTTACCAGCGCCTCTTCCAACGTCTTTCCCTGGCTTACACAGCCGGGGATGGCCGGACATTCTGCCACATACCACCCCTCTTCGTCCTGATAGACGGTTACCGGCAGCTTCATATTAACCTCCGATTTGGATATAACGCCTTCCATACCTTCCAATTCGCATAGTCCCTACGGTTACCGTTTGTCTTTTCTCACCACCCCCAGGGGCACAGCACGCTGTGCCCCTACTGGGCGACTACGAGAGTCGCCCCTGCTTCAGCCTCAACCGACATATGATACACATAATGATACTGTATCTTCTCGCTCACTTTCTCCTGCTTCCTGTTTCCTTTCCCCTGTCTCCTTATAATCAATACGCCCCTTCACTCTTCAGCACCTTCCAGACCGTCTTTATCAGTATGATGATGTCCATCCATATGGACCAGTGATCTATGTAGAACATGTCCATCCTCACCCGTTCATCGTAGCTTGTTTCCTGTCTTCCACTTACCTGCCAGAACCCTGTGATGCCCGGTCTCACGCTGAGCCTCTTCTCCGCGTACTCCCCGTACCTATCTATCTCCGACCTCACCGCCATCCTCGGCCCCACGAGGCTCATCTGGCCTTTCAGAACGTTCAAAAACTGGGGAAGTTCGTCTATGCTGTATTTCCTTATGAACCTTCCGACCCTGGTGAGCCTGGGGTCGTCCTTAAGCTTGTAGTTCTCCTCGAACGCCCTCTTAAGTTCCGGGTTCCTCTCTAATATCTCGTCGGCGTCCACCTTCATGGACCTGAACTTGAACGCATCGAACTCCTTCCCTCCCCTCCCGACCACCCTCCTGCGGTATATGACCGGTCCTCCGTCCTCAAGTTTTATGAGGAGGGCGAGCAGTGGATACACGATGACCAGAGCTAAGAACCCCAAAGAAGCACCTGCAAGGTCGAGGGAACGTTTGAGGACCAGATTCAGCCCCTTCTCGAAGGGTCCCGCCTCAGAGGCCTCTATGGTCAAAAGTCCCGTAAATTCGTCCACAGATATCCTCTGATTTACTACGCTGAACTCGTCAGATAGGATGTTCACAGCAAGCCTATGGTTATGGCATATGCGTATAAGTTCCGAGACCCTTTCATATGGAAGCCCCGACGGAACTATGAAC
>QNCW01000161.1 GCA_003645885.1 Candidatus Latescibacterota bacterium
GTCTGTGGATGTGGGCTTGAGCATAGTGTCACCTCCTTTGATAGTAGACCCTCAAAGGAGATATACACTATCTCAAGCCTTGTCAACCAATATCTCTGATAATTATGCTCCCCCCTCAGTTAAATTTGTGGATTTTGAGTTTTGTTATCCTAAAGGAGGGAGATTTACCGTGCTACAGGCTGGATCACCGATACTTCCAATACGGCAATTTATCCCTGCACTTTCCTTTGGGTGTTTAGAAGATTTCATATTTCTCGATAAGTGGAAAAAGGGCACGCCGTTGGAAGGAGAGAATATAAATATATGTTCTCTTTTACCTATTACTCTATACTATGTTCCATATTTTGGAAGAGTTGGAAAAATAGATTCCAAAGGCGTAGCTTCTGTTAACCCGTTCTTTCTTTACTCAAATTTTACCGGTTGGGGCAAACTTTATACAGGAGATGAATCCTTAGCTCCAATCCGTCTCCTTGAGGTTGGGTTAGGTGTCAGTTATACACTTTTATTTGATGGCATTGGCATGGGCTTAAGGATAGGGTATAGGTGGTTGCACATTCCAAGCTTCAAATATAAGGGCTATAGGTATCCCAAACTTAGCTACAGTTCCCCCTATGTGTCACTTGTACTATATCTCATTGGTAGATGGTTTGGAAGCTTCCGTGTTTACCCTCCCCCTCACCTTTCGGCCTCGGTCTCTTTCTCCGACCCGGAAGGCAACTCCGACGGGGTGTTAAATCCGGGTGAGGAGGGCGAAATCATAGTTCTCCTTAAAAATACGGGTAGGGGGCCTGCGAAGAAGGTCAAGCTCGTCCCCGAAATCCGTGGGGAGGGCAGCGATAGGGTCAAGCTTAAGGGGAAGTTCTACATCAAGGAAATATGGCCTGGAGTCGAGGTCATAAGCGTCCCTATCGTGGCGGACGAGGACATACCTCCGGGCAGGCTTGAGGTCAGGCTTTCCGGGAAGGACAGGCTCGGCAACCCGGTGTCCACAGAACCCCTGTACATTGTGGTGAGGCAGCTTCAGCCTCCTTACCTGTCCGCAGAGCTGGAGCTCGACGATTCCGAGTCCCAGTGGGCGAACGGGATGTTGGACGGGGGGGAGGAGGCAAAGCTCATAGTGGCCGTGTCCAACTCCGGGGAGGGAAACGGATATGTGACGCTCAGGTGTTCCTCCTCGGGCGTTTCCGTTTCGATACCCGAGGAGGTCGAGGTCGGCATAGTGAGGCCCGGCGAGGAGAAGAGGGTCGAGGTTCCCGTCAAGGTCCCGCTCAGGGCCGAGAGCGGCACTGTAACGGTCTGCGTGGTTCCGAAGGAGAGGAGCGGGTTCGACGGTCCCAAGGTCTACGGGACCTTCAGGGTGAGGGCGTTGGATATGCCCTCGCTCAGGGTAGCGAACGTCAGGATCGAGGACGGGAGGGAGGGGCTCGCCCGTGGGAACGGGAACGGCCTGGCAGAGAACGGTGAGACGGTCCAGCTTTCCGTCCTCGTGGAGAACGTAGGGGCTGGGGACGCTCTCGGGGTGAGGTTGGACATGACATCTGTGAACCCAAGCCTTGAGGTAGTCAAGGGCTCAGATGTCATAGGCTTCCTCAGACCCAAGAGGAGGGCGGAGGGGAAGCTTGCGCTTTCTATACCCAAGACTTTCGAGGCCGATGAAATAAAGGTTCACCTCAGGGTGAGCGACTCCAGGGGGATAGGGGGGAGCGAGAGGACCTTCAGGTTCCCCTACCACCTCAGGAGACCGGTCATAGCCCTCCACCATCGCATATACGACGGACAGAGCGAACACTCACGGGGCAACCGGAACGGTAGGATAGATAAGGGCGAGGTGATAGAGCTCGAACTAACCTTGGAGAACCGGGGGGACTTCGATGCTGAGGACCTGAGGCTTGAGGTCTCCACCCCCAAGGAGAGGGTGGTCCTCCAGAGGAAGGAGGTCGTGGTGGGCAGGCTTCCCTCGGGAAGTTCGAGCGAACCTTTGGTGATACCCTTCACGGTCCAGAGGGCGGCATCCTCGGGCGAGCTTCCGATAAAGGTCCGGGTATCCCAGGCAGACTTCCCCTCCTTCAGCAGGACCATATCCTTGAGGATAGAGGAGGAGGCGGGGACATCTCCCCCGCCGGTCCCCTCCGTAGGGCCCGAGGTGAGGCCGGTGAAGGCCCCTCCCGTCATAGTTGTGGCCTCTCCCAGGGACAACCAGGAGGTTTCTGAGGACGAGGTGGTCCTCTCAGGGTCCGTGGCTGACGACAGGGGGATAGACCTCGTCGAAATTTGGCTCAACGGCCAGCTTCTAAAAGGCAGGGGGATCAAGGTGATGCCGAGGGACCCGAGGCACAGGGAGTTCCAGGCTGTCCTGCCTCTCAAGGGGGGGAGAAACACCATAAGGGTGGTGGCGTACGACACGGACGACCTGAGCAGCGAACGGACTTTGGTAGTGTTCAGGAGCGAGGAGAGGCCGGAGTTCTGGGCCGTAGTCGTGGGAATATCTAAGTACCGCAACGTGCCGGACCTTAAGTACACCGACGAAGATGCCAGGGCGTTCTACAGGTATCTGGTCCGTAACTTGGGGGTCCCCGAGGACCACATCTGGGCCCTCTACGACGAGCAGGCCACCTCACGCTCGATGAGGAGCGTATTGGGCACGAAGCTCATGAGGAAGGCCAAGAAGAACGATACGGTGATAATCTACTACGCAGGGCACGGCGCTCCCGAGCCCGACGCCACGGACCCGGACGGCGACGGCCTCGAGAAGTACATACTTCCCTACGATGCCGATCCTGAGGACCTTTATTCCACTGCGATCCCGATGAGGGAGATACAGACGATATTCAGGAGGATAAAGTCCGACAGGCTGGTCTTCATAGCGGACGCCTGCTACAGCGGCGCCTCCGGCGGCAGGACCATACCGGGGATGCACAGGGCCGTCCTTTCGGACGGTTTCTTAGAGAGGATATCCCAGGGCAAGGGCAGGGTAATACTCACCGCCTCGGACGTCAACGAGCTGAGCAGGGAGGACGACAGGCTCGGGCACGGCGTGTTCACATACTACCTTCTGAGGGGCCTCAGGGGCGAGGCCGACTACGACCATGACGGGCTCATCACCGTAGGGGAGGTCTACCGCTACGTTTCCATCAAGGTTCCGCAGGCCACGGGGAACAGCCAGAACCCCGTGAAAAAGGGCATAGAGGTGGGCAAGATAGTCCTCGGGAAGGTGAGGAGGTAGTTATGTTGTGGTGGCTCGTATCGTTCCTGTTGGTAGTGATCCCCTGCACGGGGCAGAAGTACAGGTCCATAGTGGTCGAGGGAGTGGTCTCGGTGGGGGAGACTTCCTCGGTATATTTAGTGGACGGGAGGAGCTACATAACCGGGGACATAAGCACCGCCGTGGCCGAGGCTAAGAGGCGGGCCCTGCTTGAGGCTGTGAGGCTGGACCTCGAAAGGAAGGGGAACAAGCCCTCGGATGAGGAGCTCGAAAATCTACTGAGGAGGGCGAAGGTCCTCAGGGTGGTCGAACAGAGGATGGACAAGGGGGTATACATATACAGGGCAGAGGTGGAGGTGTTCACCGATGGGCCGGATGTGAAGGTAGAGAAGGACAAGGTTCTCTACCTTCCATCGGGCCCCCTCGCTCTGGTGGCCTGGGTCCCCAGGAGGGTTTACAGGAACGGAGAGGAGCTTAAGGTCTGCGTGTTCGTGAACAGGGACGCATACTTAAAAGTATTGTACGAAATGGCGGACGGGACCGCGCTTCAGATATTCCCGAACCCCTACCACAGAGGGAGCCTCATCATGGGAGGCAGGTCCGTGTGCATACCCACGGAAGACATGGAGTTCGTACTTAAGGTATCCCCACCCTTCGGCAGGGAACGTATACTCGTCTATGCGAGCGACTCCCCCCTTGGAAAGCTCAACACGGAGAAGGTGGGCAACCTCCTCGTGGTCAGGGACGAGGACCCTGAGACGAGGCTAAGGGGGATAAGGGTAGAACCCAAGAAGCCCGTAGAATGGGCCCAGGTGGCCATAGAACTCAGGACAGAACCCTGACCGGAGGAGGGGGCAATGCTACTATCTGAACTCGTACTTCAAAGTTCCCCAGAGCGTCTCCTCCACAGGTACAGGACGTACGAATTCGAACCTCCTGACGACCACCTCGACCTCCCCGTCTCCCGAGGGGGGGACGCCGTCCAAAAGCCATAGGTTCATCCTGACCTTCTCGTTGCCGGGTTCGGGGAGGTCAGGGCCTTCGTAGTCCCACGATTCGATTATATCGGGTGAAGTGAGGAGATGTCCTCGGATGCTCCTGAAGGATATGCATCCCTTCCTCCAGACGAAGCAGTGGGCGGATAGGTCGCCGTCCAGTTGGAGGTTGAACCTGTGCATGTTGCCGGGACGGTCCCAGGGTTGCACGACGAACTGGGCGTTATCGTCCTTCGTCCGTCCCCACCTTGAGAATTCTATATCTATCTCCCTGTGGTGACCCTCCGGCGCATCGTCCCACGTGAACAACCCCAGTACCACGTTCCTGTCCAACTTATCTATCCGGCTTGCCAAGTAGAAGTCGTACGCTCCATATCCGAAGCTTCCTTCGGAGACGACCTCAGCACAGTACCACCTTCCATCCCTCTCCGTGACCTTCAGGTGTAGCTGTCCCTGCGCATCTACCCAAACATTTTCGCTACTATCCGAGAACTAGTTCGGCCCCGGGCCCAACGGACTTTCGCTGGCCTTCACCCTCCAGGTGTAGCCGGAGAACGATATAGTCCTTACGCCCTCCTGCCGGGTCACCTCCACCTTGGCTGCTGAGGCATCCTCGAGCTCGGGGGGGAGGGTCGGCCCTCCCGACATCGGGGGAGGGGCGTACCCCTTGGGGACGAGGTAGGCTACTATCCTCGTAGCGTCCTGATCGTGTCCGCCTGTGGTTATGTCGCAGATCCAACTGCCGTCCTCCCTTATCGGGGTCAACGGTTCGGTCAGGTAGGGCTTCGACCACCATAGGCCGTCCACGCATATGTAGACGGCCACCATGTAGTCCTCAGGCCTCACATGCAACACCTGTCCCCTGAGGTCCTCGAAGCTCCCGTAGGGGGGCACGTAGGTGAACAAGATGGCAGGTTCGCCCGGACCTCCGGGGACCTCGCCCGTCGCTCCTACCGCATCACCTACGAAAAGCAGGAACACGAGTACCAATTGCTTCATTTCCAGTGTTCCGTCCTCGCTATTATCGGGTCTTCGTCATATATTGTGACAAAACGTCAAGTTTGACATAAACTGGGAACCGCTTATACTCTCTGGTTAGGAGACCACGAGAGGAGGTGGGTTCCCAGATGCAGCATAATTATATCACGA
>QNCW01000162.1 GCA_003645885.1 Candidatus Latescibacterota bacterium
AAGGATAAAGGCCGGGGAGGATGTGGAGGACATAGCCCGGGATTATCCCCTCTTCCACGGCAGGTACCAAAATTGGGGAAAGTTCGATCTTATACTCTCCGAGGAGGATATAAGGAAGAAGGAGTGGTTGCCCTACATAGAGTTGGTGAAGAAGATGAAGGTTGGCGAGGTGGGGGGGCCGATAAAGCTTATGTTCCCCACCCGGGGCGGGGAGGTGCTCACGGCCTACGTCGTCTTCAAGGTCGTGGGGAAAGAACCCGAGGGCTTCTATCCCTTGAACACTCCCTGGGTCCAAAGGAGCGTGAGGCTCAGGTTGAAATTGGCGAAGAAGGATGAGCTTAAGAAGCTCTACAAGGATTGGATGGTCGGTCTTAGGGCTAAGTATAAGGAAGATATAAAAGTATACGAAGATAAGCTCGAGAGCTTGGAGCTTCCACGGCATGCTGAGGGGACGTAGGATGCTGAGGAGGGTCCTGATCGTTATAGCGGCCTTGGCCGTAGCTTCGGCCTCCTACTTAGCGGTCCGCAGGGCGAGGGAGAGGAGGCTCAAGGAGCTGTTCTCCGGTCCTTGTAGGACGGTGGTAGGGAAGGTCGGGTTCTATCCCCGTTGTGGATACGACCTCAGGGAGTACGAGGCCTACGAGGAGGTCGGGCCGGTCCCGGAGCTTTTCCTCAGGAGGCCGAGGCTGCGTTTAAAATGGGTAGAGGATGTGGTCACCGGAGCGAGCATGCCCGTGGAGGACAGGCTGAGGTGGAGGAGCGTATACAGGGACAGGGCGTTTTCGAAGGTGCTGAGGGTTACGTACCCCCAGGAAGGTGCCCTGTTCCCCCTCAACTTCTGCGAGCCTTCGGTGGAGTGGGAGGACGAGGTGAACGAGGTCTGGCAGGTGGAAGTGGGGGTGCGGGGTACATCCGAAAGGTGGAGCTTCTTCACCCAGAAGAAGATGTGGTGGTTCCCTGAGAAGCTATGGAGGAAGCTCAAGGAACGCCCGGGCAGGGTGCTCTGGCTCAGGGTGAAGGGGACGAGGAAGGGAGGGGAGGTCCACGCATCCCCCGAGGTCTTCTTCGAGATATCCCCGGACTCCGTCGACGACTACGTCATATACAGGTTCGTGGCCCCGCAGTTCCAGACCATAGAGACCCCCGATATGTACATAAGGGAAATAAGCTCCTTCGAGACCAGACCTTTCCTCCTGGCAAGGGGGAAGTACTGCTTCAGTTGTCATACCTTCTCCTCGAAGGATGGAACCTCGGGTATGATGTCCATAAAGGTATACTTCATGGCCACAGGGGGGGCACCCCTCAGCTCCTTGGGGGTCCTGGAGCTTTCCTCCGGGAGGGCTTACAAGGTCGAGGTCCCCTATCCCAAGGGGTTCACATATATGGCATGGGACCCGGAGGGAGGGAAGCTGGCCATAGCGGTCAGGGAGAGCTTCATATCCTCCACCCCCGTAATCCACGAGACCCAGGAGCTCAGGTTCGACTCCTCGGACATAGCGGTGTACGAACCTTCCAAAGGGACGTTCCACCTACTGCCCGGGGCGGATTCCCCCGAATATGTGGAGAACTTCCCGGCCTGGAGCCCGGACGGGAGGAAGCTCCTCTTTTCGAGGACGAGGCCGGGGGTGAGCGCGAGGCTCGTCAGATACGACGTGTACGCTTTGGATTACAACGACGGGAAGGGGGGGACTCCAGTCCCCGTCCCGGGGGCGTCCCACAACGGCAGGAGCAACTATTTTGCGAGGTACTCCCCTGACGGAAGGTGGATCTCCTTCTGCATGGCGGACCAGGGGTCTTTGATAGAATCCTCGAGCGACATATACCTGATGCCAGGGGACCTTAAGGGACCCCCACATCGCCTGGAGAGCAATGCGGACTACGCTGCGGATTCCTGGCACAGTTGGTCGTCCAACTCTAAGTGGCTCGTCTTCGCCAGCAAGAGGGAGGACGGGATATACGCAAGGCTCTACTTCACCCACATAGACGAGGAAGGAAGGGCATCCCCCCCCGTCCGCCTCCCGGTGAAGGGGGAGATCACCAAGAGCTTCAACATACCGGAGTTACTGTCGGATGCCTCCAGGCTTAAGGAGAGGAAGCTGTTCGACGCCTTCAAGCTCGAGGCACCGGCCGTATCCGTGAAGGGAGAGTGATGTTGAGGAGGTTCTGGCCCCTGATCCTCGCCTTCGTGGTCATAGCCTCGTTCCTTCCGTCTCTGAATTCCCCCACTTCGGTAAGTTCCAGGAACATATTGGACCTGCCCATCCTTTCCTGTTGGAAGAACTTTCCCATAATCTTCTCTGAGGACTTCCTCATGTTCACCGAGGGCCAGTTCAGGCCCCTGAGCTATGCTTTTCTGGCATCGATCGGGACGCTGGTAGGGCCTGAAAGGAATTGGTTCTGGCATCTGTTGTTCATCTCGGTGCATTGGCTCAACGCCTTCCTCATCTTCCTTTTGGCCGGGAGGCTCTCGGGGAGGTGGTGGGTAGGAGCGTTGTCCTCCTTGGCCTTCGCCCTGCATCCTGTGGCCTCCGTCGTGGTCGGGGATGCGAATTATTTCCATTACACCTTGGGGCTCACCTTCTTCTTGGCATCGCTTTTAAGCTACATCGAGGGAAGGAGCATATTAAGTTTGGCGACTTTCGTCCTCGGAGCTTTCACATCGAAGGTGGTGTTCTCGCTTCCAGTGGTGATATTCGCCTACGAGCTACTTTACAGGGGTTCTGGGACCAGGGCCCTGGCCAAGGTCCTGCCCTTTGTGGCCATCTCCCTTGCCGTCTCCCCGCTATGGTGGACGTACAAGCCTCATCCCCTTCACTATAGATACATGAAGTTTCCCAAGGGTGCCGGATGGTACAGCTTCTTTTCGGTGGTGGGAGCTTCCGGTTGGCACATCGTGGGGCTCATCTTGGGATGGAAGGTTCCCGTCGTCCTGCACGAGGTGGTGGGAAGGGTGTTCAGCCCTCTTGCTCCGAAGTTCCTTGTGTGGTCCATGGCGGACCTCGGGCTTCTTGCCTTGGCATCCCTTGCCCTCAGGAGGGGATGGTGGGGAGGGCTCGGGATGTTCCTCGCCTTCGGGGCCATGCTCCCATTTGCCTCATCCAAGTGGAACGGCGTTATAAACTTCGTCGATTGGTCCTACCTCTACTTCCCCTCGGCAGGGCTTGCCCTGGTGTTGGGGGGACTGGCGGGTTCCCTTGCCCACAGTAGGAAGGTGCTCATAGCTCTGGGAGGCCTAATACTTTTTTACGGCGTCAAGCAGGCCATGTTGAACGATCGTCGTCGCTCCAGGCCAAGGTACTGGAGGCAGGTGCTGAAGCTTAATCCCGAAAGCGAGATAGCATCTTTGGAGCTCGGGAGGGCCCTTCTGGACAGAGGGGACGTGGAGGGGGCCCTGAAGTACCTTTTCTCCCCTCCGGTGAAGCGCATATCGGATTCATGTCTCGAGATGGTAAGGTACTATGCCAGGGCCGGGGAGTACGTCGGGGGTGCCGTCCACCTCAGGATGGCCGGCCACAGGATGGAGGGGTTGCTATACCAAGACTACGAGACCGCAGCTGCGGACCTATTCTACGGCGCCGGCGCCCTCGACTATGCGGAGGAGGTCCTCGGGAGGTGCATCAAGGCCAACTCTTACAACTTGGAGGCCATGGGGAAGCTTGCAGAGGTGTGGATCGCTAAGGGGTACGTGAGGGCAGCTGAGAAGCTGTGCGCAAGGATGGAACATATAGCCCCCAGGTCGGCGAGGAGGGTCCGAAAGCTTTTGGCCCGGAGGAAGGCAGGATACAGACCTGTGGTCCGACCGTTGGGACCTTGGTGGTTGAGGTACGTGACGGAGGGAACAGCGGAAGATAGGATGAGGGAGGAGATTATAGAGGCTGCCGAGAGGTTGGAGAAGGACCCTGTAGTCAAGCTCCAGGCAGCTATATACCTGGCATGGGAGGGAAGGTACGACGATGCCCTTTCCATGCTCGATTTCGTCACGAGCTCCCTCCCATCGTTCGCACATGGCTGGGCGGTGAAGTCGTGGGTCGCAATGAAGAAGGGACTTACGATGGAGGCGGAGGTTTCGGGGGTCAGGGCCCTCGAGCTCGACCCCGAAAGCCCTACCGTCCATATAGTCATGGGCATGCTCAGGGCCAGGCAGGGGGATGTGGACAGGGCCATAGCACATTACAGGAGGGCGCTGGCGGCCGATGAAAATAATTGTCTTGCTTACAATAACTTAGGAAATCTGCTCATGCGTAAGGGGAAGTTGAAGGAGGCGGTCGTAAACTACATGAAGGCCTTGAGGATAAATCCGGACTTCGCTGATGCCCACAACAACTTGGGCATAGCCTTAGCGAGGCAGGGGATGGTGGACAGGGCCAAGGAGCATTTTTTGGAGGCCTTGAGGATAAGGCCGGACTATGTAGAGGCTTACAATAACCTCGGCTTTGCCCTATCTGAGGAGGGGAGGATGGATGAGGCTGTGGAGTGTTTCAGGGAGGCCTTGAGGATAAGGCCGGATTACGAAATGGCCTTCGAGAACCTCATCACCGTCCTCATAAAGCTTGGAAGGTTCGGGGAGGCCGAGCAGGAACTCGAGGGGAGGTTGAAGTTGAGGCCCGAGGATGTAAGGTCGATGATCAGCCTCGCATGGCTGCTATCGACGTGCCCGGACCCCAAGCTCAGGGACGGAGGGAGGGCCGTGGAGTTGGCCGAGGAGGTGTGCTTCAGGAAGGGCCACAGGGATGCGAGGGCCTTGGACGTCCTGGCAGCGGCGTACGCTGAGGAGGGAAGGTTCGAGGAGGCTGTAAAGGTCGCAAGGAGGGCCGCAAGGCTCGCCTTCTCCTCAGGTATGGGTAGTTTGGCCGAGCAGATATCGGAAAGGCTCAAGCTCTATATGAAGCACAGGGCTTACCGTCTGGGGCGATGATGTTTTTGGTTGTATCGCTTGCAATTTGGTCCGGAACGAGGGCGGAGGTCGAAGTTGTGAGGGATTACAAGGGATGGGGGTGGACCTCGTATGTTATGTCCAACGGGCTGGTGAGGTTGGCCGTCGTTCCGGAGATAGGCGGTAGGGTGATGGAATACAGCCTCGGAGGGCACAATTTTATCTACGTCAACCCCCGTGAGCTCGGCAGGACTTATATCCCTTCCGAGGATTCCCCCTGGCACAACTTCGGGGGGTACAAGGTGTGGCCCGCCCCTCAGGCAGAATGGATCGTGGGGGGCGGTGGATGGCCACCCCCTCCGAACCTGGACTTCGGGAGGTATTCGTGCGAGGTCTGCGTGGATTCTCCAGACTCCTCGGTCGTCTTCCTGGAAAGCCCGGTCGAGACCCTGGACCGGTGGAAA
>QNCW01000163.1 GCA_003645885.1 Candidatus Latescibacterota bacterium
CTCCCATCAGCCCCTATGTGAACAACATAACCATCCATCCTCTGACCCTTTTTATCTGCTTTAGAAATATCCCAGTCAGTCCAAGCTACGAACACTCCCCCTTCTCTATCCCTTGCTAAGACAGGACCATGTATCCTCCTGCTTTCCCAAATTTCCACTTCCCATAGGGGTTCCAACCTCGGGCTTAGCTTCTTAACATAGCCTCCCTCCAACACGAACATAGGCTCAGGCAAAGGCTCGGGAAGAAGTGTCCCATCCTTCAGCCCACGAGCTTCCCAAGATACCCTACCATCCGCCCCAACCTTCCACGCCTTGGAAAAACCCACCATCGCTACTGCCCCTCCCCTTCCATCTGAAAATAAACTAACCCTCTTAGGATATGAATCCTCTCCCAAATACTTCCCTCCTATCCCCCACATCAACCTACCTTCTCCATCTATCCTCTGAGCATATATATCACCAGAAGGAAAAGGAGGGTTTGTCACCACAATGGCTCCTCCAGACCCATCTGAAACAACTGAAACAGATCTCCAAGGAAGACCAAGCTCCACCCCTCCTTCCTGCCAATATTTCCTCCCATCTGGACCAAGCCTCTGACCAATAATCCCATAATCCCGAGAAGCAACAAAGACGAACACTCCCCCAGACCCATCGGAAATAATACTCTGACCTGCAATCGTCGTTAAATCTACTCTCCCCCTCCCTTCAAACAACCTGACCCCATCTGGCCCCCACAGAAGCTCTCCTTGCCTGCTTATCCTCTGAGCACCTGGAGGATTATTGTCGTTGCCTCCCCAAGCTATTATCACTCCTCCTTGGCCATCGCTAACTATGTTATAGCCCAAGCTAATATCAACCACCACAGGCTCAGGGCCCCAGGCGTGAGAGTTTGCTGCCAGGACCAGGACGACTATGCCTGTCAACACAATTATCCTTCCCATCTTTACCCCCTTTCAAAAGGCAAGGCCCACAGGTTATAAAAAGCTAAACACTTATAGAAGCAACAAAGAGGTTTCATTCTGTTCAAGAACTTCTTATGAATCCAAGAGAATGTTGCATTTACAAGCCGAATTTCTGTCCAAAAAATGGGGTAAGGGCATCTCCTACCCTATCTCCACAACGGTAACACCGTCCCCTCCCTCTTCCCAGTTTCCCGGCCTGAAGGACTTTATCCTCGGATGTCCCTTAAGGTACTCCCTGAGCTTCCTCCTGAGTGCCCCCGTGCCCTTGCCGTGTATGAGCACCAGACGGTCGAGGTTGGCTAAGATTGCGTTATCTATGTGCTTGTCCACGACATCGACCGCCTCGTCGTAGGTCATGCCCCTCAGGTCCACCTCGGTGGAGACTTCGCACGGGAAGACCTCGGGGACGCCGGAAGGCTCCTCGGGAGGAGGGGACTCGGTCCTCTTAAGCCGGGAGCGTGGAAGCCTTATGCGTGCCCCCCCTACCTGCACGATCACCCTCCCGGAGCCGTCCTCGAGGCCTACGACGACCCCCCGTCCGCCGAAGGAGGTGACCACGAAGTCCCCCACCTTTACGTCCCCATCCTCCGAGGGCTCGGGGGACAGGGCCCTGAGCTCCTCCTCCACCTCCTTCCTCGCCCTCTTTACCTCCTCCCTCGCCCAGCGCACGGCCCGAGGGGATGCTGCCTGAGCCCTCAGCTCCTCGACAGTGCGCTCGATGAGGGAGTTCGCCCTCCTGAGCGTTCCCTCGGCCTCCTCCAACGCCCTCCTCTTTATCTCCCTCGCTTCCTCCTTTACCCTCCTGAGCCTCCCCTCGTAGTCCGCCTTTAGCCTCTCCCCCTCCCTCCTCAGTGCCTCGAGCCTTTTTGCCTCGTCCTCGTGGCGCTTCTTCAGCTCCTCAAGCTCCTCGATAAGCTCTTCGGCCCGCACTTCCTCCCCGGCTGAGTATCCTTTAGCCTTAGATATTACATCCTCGGGAAGGCCGAGCCTCTCGGAGATCTCGTAAGCGTAGCTTGCCCCCGGAAGTCCTACCTTCAGCCGGAAGGTCGGGGCGAGCCTCTCCCGATCGAACTCCATGGAGGCGTTGAGGGCGTCCTCCCTCGAATGTGCGTACAGCTTCAGCCTCCCGAGGTGGGTGGTCGCCACTACCTTCGTCCCCTTCTCGAGAAGATGGTCCAGAAGTGCCATGGCCAAGGCGGCCCCTTGGTCGGGATCGGTGCTCGTGCCCAGCTCGTCCAGGAGCACCAAGGTGTCCTCCCCGGCCTCCAGGCATATCCTGACCCATCTGGTCACGTGGGCGGCGAAAGTGCTTATGTCCCCCTCCAAGGACTGCTCGTCCCCTATGTCGGCGAAGATTTTGTTGTACACGGCTATCTCGGTGTCGGGGGAGGCGGGGATGGGGAGGCCGGCCTGGGCCATGAGGGTCAGTAGACCCAAGGTCTTAAGGGCTACGGTCTTTCCACCTGCGTTGGGCCCGGTTATGAGGAGGAGCCTTAGGTTCCCGCCGAACTTTAAATCTAACGGTACTACCTCCCCGTCCGTCCTCCTGTACCTCTCCAGGAGGATGGGATGCCGGGCGGAAATTAGGACGGTGACGCCCTCCCGGTTTATCTTGGGGACGTTCGCCCCGAAGTCGAGGCCGTAGGAGGCTAGGGCGTAGAGGGCGTCCAGTTCCCCCAGGACCTCTAAGGAACTCCTAAGCTCCGGCAGGACCTCCCTCACCATGTCCGTGAGTTCAGCCAGCACCCTCTCCTCCTCCCTCCTCTCCTCGAGCTCCAGCCTCCTCACCTCGTTCTGAAGGGGAAGGGTGGTCAAAGGCTCCACGAAGAGGGTGGCGCCGCTTGCTGACTGGTCGTGCACGACCCCTTGGACCCTCCCCATCCCTCCGGCCTTTACGGGGATCACGTACCTTCCGTTCCTTATGGTAACGACCCTCTCCTGGACCACGGAATCCGGAAGGGAAGCCAGGAGCCTTTCCATCTCGCCCTTTAAGGCCTCCCTTTTGGCGGCCAAGGCCCTGCGCACCCTCCTGAGTTCGGGGCTCGCCGAGTCCTTCACCCTCCCCTCCGGGTCCACGGCCTCATCTATGCTCCTCTCGAGTTCCGGCTGAGGGGAGAGGCCCTCTGAGAGAAGGAAGAGGGAGGGACATTTTTCCCTCCTTCCCCTTATGTGCCTTCGTACCTTGTATATTGCCCCCAGGACCTCCCTTACAGCCCTCAGCTCCTCCGGCTTTAGGACCGAACCTTCCAAGGAGCACCTGTGAAGGGAGGGCCTTATGTCCCTTATTCCCTCCAACGGTGGAGGTTCCCCGGTCCTCAGGAGTTCCAACATCTCGGATACCCTTTTGAGCCTCGCCTCCACCTCGTCGAGGTCTCCCGAGGGCTCCAGGGAGATCACCTTCTCCCTTCCTAAGGAGGAGAAAGCGTAACTTGCCACAAGTTCCCTTATTTTGTCGAATTCGAGCTTGGATAAGGTACCTTCGTCCATGGCTAAATCAACCTCACAGCGTCGCCGCCCATCTCCCTCCTGAGTTCCGCCAGAAGCTCCGGAGAAGGCTTAACCTTTATGGATCTGGACCTTACAAGCACATCCCCCCGCTTGGTCCTCACTACGAGGACGAGCGGACATTTTCCGCTGTACCTCTCCAACTTGGACTTCAGAGCCTCGAGGCCCTCCTCCGAGGCTCCCCTGAGATCTATGCAGAGGGCCTTGACCATCCTCTCCCCCACCTCCTCCAAGGGGAACACCTCATCTGCCTTGACCTTGGAGTTGCCGGACAACCTCCCCACCACCATTATGGCCCTGTTGTCGTTCAGCAGCTCCCCGAACTTCTCGTAAACTTCGTGGAAGGCCGTAACCTCAACCGTACCGTCCAACCCCTCCAAGGTCACGAAGGCCATAGGTCTGCCCGAGCGGTCCTGCAATGTCTTCTTCCCCGTAACTATCCCCCCGACCCTCACCTCCGAGCCCAGGGGAAGCTCCTCGAGCTTGCTCCAAGGCGTGGCGAAGACCTCGAGCTCCTCCCTGTAGGGGTCCAGAGGATGTCCCGATACGTAGAACCCTAAGACCTCCTTCTCCTTGGCCAGCGCCTCCATCTTGGACCACGGCCTGACCCTCGGCAGCTTATCCTCCGGAGGGGAGGTCCCGAACAGGGATATCTGTCCCCTCCTGCGCTCCTGACGGACGGCCTGGCCCCTGGCTATGGCTCCGTCCAGGGCCTTGAGCAACTGGGCCCTGTGCCCACCGAGCCCGTCCATGGCCCCGGCCAGAATGAGGCTTTCTAAGGTCCTCTTGTTTAGGGCCTTCAGGTCCACCCTCTCGCAGAAGTCGTATATGGACTTGAAGGGCCCCTCCTTCCTCGCCTCCAATATCGCCCTCACGGCAGGGGCACCCACGTTCTTCACAGCCCCGAGTCCGAACCTTATTCCTTCTTCCACCACCGTGAAGGAGACGTCGCTCTCGTTCACGTCGGGCGGCAGGACCCTTATCCCCATCCTCCTGCACTCCTCCATGAGGACCGTCACCCTGTCGGAGTTCTCCATGACGCTCGTGAGGTTTGCAGCCATGAACTCCTTGGGATAGTGAGCCTTAAGGTAAGCGGTCTGATACGCCACGAAGGCGTAGGCCGCTGCGTGGCTCTTGTTGAAGGCGTACCTTCCGAACTCCTCCCATCCCTCCCATATCCTCTCGGCCGTCTCCTCCGGGACACCCCTGTGTACTGCTCCCTCCACGAACTTCCTTTTGAGCGGGACCATAAGCTCCGGTATCTTCTTGGCCACGGCCTTCCTGAGTGTGTCGGCCTCCCCTCCCGTGAACCCGGCCATGTCCTTGGATATCTGCATGAGCTGTTCCTGATATACCGTTATACCGTAGGTCCCCTTAAGCGCCCTCTCCATGAGGGGATGTTCGTAGGTAACGGGTTTGCGGCCGTGGTGGCGGGCTATGTACTCGTCTATGAACTGCATGGGTCCTGGCCTGTAGAGGGCTACCATAGCTATGAGGTCCTCGAAGCTTTCGGGTTTCAACTCCCTTAGATATTTCTTCATTCCCTCGGACTCGAACTGGAACACCCCCGTGGTCTCCCCCCTGCCGAAGAGCTCGTAGGTCTCGGGGTCGTCCAGAGGAAGGTGGTGCACATCGAGCTCCTCGCCGTAGCGTGCCCTCACCATCTCGGTGCACTTCTTTATGACCGTGAGGTTCCTAAGGCCCAGAAGGTCCATCTTCAGAAGGCCCAGATCCTTTAAAGAATCCGCAGGATATTGGGTTATCACTACCTTCTCCCCCCTCGGGGCGTACTGGAGGGGGGTATACTCTGTCAGAGGTTCGGTGGATATGACCACAGCGCATGCGTGCACCGA
>QNCW01000164.1 GCA_003645885.1 Candidatus Latescibacterota bacterium
CGGTGGCCGACAGGTCCTTTACGGCCCTTTCCATCCTCGTGGCCGTGACCACTATCTGGTCCATCCAGTACACCGGGGCCTTCTCCTCGGCCATGCAGACCCCTACGGTCAAAGCCACGATGCCCAGCGCAGGTACAAGCTTTCCCATCTCACCCTCCTTTGTGTTACATTTTTTACTTTCGTAACACAACTTGGTTAAAAAAATCCTAGAGGAGAAAGGCTAATATAATACATCCGTAGAGCCGATGCAAGACCCTTTGTTAAGCCTCCCTTAAAGCTAAGAGAGGATTTCGGCTTCGACGGAACAGGAAAGTCCCCACAGGGGGTTGACAAGGAGGAAGAAACTTTATATCTTTAGCCGACAGGTGGGCTATTAGCTCAGGTGGATAGAGCGTTGGCCTCCGGAGCCAAAGGTCGCAGGTTCGAGTCCTGCATAGCCCACCACACGGTCGGGGCGTGGCGCAGCCAGGTAGCGCACTGGCATGGGGGGCCAGTGGTCGCTGGTTCAAATCCAGTCGCCCCGACCATTTAATTTTGGGTTCTTCTCAAGGCATGTCCACGATAGCTATAGTAGGTGTAGGGCTCATAGGAGGTTCCATCGGCCTGGCCTTGAAGAGGGCCGGGGTGGGGAGGATACTCGGCGTAAGCAGGTCCGAGACCTTGAGGGAGGCCGTCCGCCTCGGTGCGATAGATAAGGGGGTGCCCTACGGGAGGATGGGGGACGTGCTCGGGGAGGCGGAAGTGGTCTTCCTCTGCACCCCGGTGCACCGCATATTGGAGCTCCTTCCCGAGGTATTAGGCGTAGTCAAAGAGGGCGCTGTGGTGACCGATGTTGGCAGCACGAAGGAGAGGATACTGGCCCGCGCGGAGCAGAGCCTCAGGTGTGGCGTGGCCTTCGTGGGCGGGCATCCCATGGCGGGGGCGGAAGGGAGGGGGGTGAAGGCGGCCGATCCCTTCCTGTTCCAGAACGCCGTCTACGCCCTCGTCCCGGCGAAGGATACCCCAGGGTGGGCCATGGAGAGGATGGTGGAGCTTGTGGAGAAACTCGGAGCTAGGGCAGCACTCCTGGACGCCTCGACTCACGACAGGATAGTGGCCCTCGTGAGCCACCTCCCGCAGATGGTGGCGGTCGCCTTGGTGGGCCTCGTGGGAAGGATGGCGGAGGAAGAGCCCCTCTACCTCAGGATGGCGGCAGGTGGCTTCAGGGATATGACGAGGATAGCCTCGAGCCCATTCGAGGTCTGGGAGGACATATGCCGCACTAACTCCTCCAAGATCTCCGAAGCGATAGACCTTCTGATAGACGAACTTATGAGGCTCAAGGGGATGCTTGAGGACCCAAAGCTCGGGGAGGCCTTCAGGTTCGCGGCCGAGACTCGTGGAACCATTCCGAAGGATGCCAAGGGCTTCTTGAGGCCACTTTACGAGCTTAGGGTCGTGGCCGAGGACAGGCCCGGGGTCATAGCCGGGATAGCGTCGCCCTTAGCCGAGGCAGGGATAAACATAAAGGACATGGAGGTGCTGAAGGTCAGGGAGGACGAGGGGGGGACCCTGAGGCTGGCCTTCGGGTCGCCCGAAGACCTGGAGAGGGCCTTGGAGATATTGAAGGAAAGGGGATTCGAGGTGAGCAGCAGGTAGGTGAGAGGCCTCGTCCAGGCTTTGACTATGGGATAGAGCTTCTTCCAGCGTCTCGGCACCGCCCATCAATCCCTCAGCTCCCCTACATGCTCCCTCACCTTCCTCACCGCCCTTATTACGTCCTCCATATCCTCCTTCGAGCCTAAGAGCACGGTCTGGGGGAGCCACACCACCTCCCTACAGACCTGCTCGGTGTTGGGGCAATGGACCTTCGTGTAGTCCACCTCCTTACCGTAATATGGGCAGGATAGAGGACAGTACCTCGGCCCTTCGCCCCTGCGCTCGAAGAGGGGGTTCCGGTACAGTGGGAAGGGATATCCGGGGCTTGCGGGTATTCCTTCGGCCACAAGGGCCTCTATGAACTTCTCCCTCGGCACGCCTCCGAAGTCCTCCTGCACGTACCTGAAGCAATAGAGGTGGTACGACCTCCTCTTCCCCTTGGGTTCCTGCTGGAGGAGCTCTATTCCCTCTACCTCCCTCAGGCCTTCGTCGAGGACTTTGGCGCTCTCCATCCTCCTGGTGACCTGATCGTCCAACCTGCTCAACTGGCAGAGGAGTATGGCGGCCTGGAATTCCGTCATCCTGTAATTTCCACCTAAGATGTAGTGCTCGTACCAAGGTCTGTCCTTACCCCTGCCGCAGTTGGAGTACGACCTACACAGGTCGGCCAGCTCCTCGTCGTCCGTAAGTATTATCCCTCCCTCGGACGATGTTATGTTCTTGGAGGCCTGGAAGCTGAAGGCTCCCATGGAACCTATCGCCCCGACCTTCCTGCCCTTGTAGTCCGTCCCCCAGGCGTGACAGGCGTCCTCTATTATAACCAACCCGTGCTCCTGGGCTATCCCCTCGAGTTCGTCCATGTCCGCAGGGTACCCAGCGAAGTGGACGGGGATTATGGCCTTGGTCTTCTCGGTTATGGCCTCCCTCACGGCCTCGGGGTCAAGGTTCAAGGTGTCCCGGTCTACGTCGGCGAAGACCGGAATAGCGTTGACAGCTAAGACCGCTGTGGCCGTGGCCACAAAGGTATAAGGAGGAACTATGACCTCGTCCCCCGCGCCCACGCCCGCGGCGGTGAGGGCTATCTGGAGCGCTGTGGTCCCGCTCGTGGTGGTTATCCCGAAGCGTGCGTCCTGGTAGGATGCGAACTTCTCCTCGAACTCCCTCACCCTCTCACCGTACCACCACTTCCTGCTCCTGAGCACTTCCAAAAGGGCCCTCTCCTCGCATTCGTCGTACATGGGCCATTCGGGAAACGGCTTCGTGCGCACGGGCTTGCCACCTTCGATTGCCAGTTCAGCCATGGGACCCTCCATTTCATCCTGGTTAACGATTCTCAAAAAGATAATAACATTTCGCTTGGCTGTCAATAGGACGTTAGGTCCTTAGGGTTTGACAAGGAGCTTCGGAAGGGTTACGTTTGAACAAGGGGAATGAGCACGACGACCGTGCAGAGGGTCCTTAGGCCTTTGGAGGACCCCGAGGAGCTTGCGAGGAGGCAAGTTCTGGATACAAGGAGGGGACATGGGCTCGGTCAGGTTGATACAGGTGGGGCTCGGCCCCATAGGTCGTGGGATAGTGGCGCAGGTGGCCGAGAGGGAGGGGATGGAGCTTGTAGGGGCAGTGGACCTGGACCCCTGTAAGGTGGGGAGGGACGCAGGGACCATCTCGGGAACCGAAAGGCTCGGGGTCGAGGTGTCCGAGGACTTAGGGAAGGTCCTGAATAAGGAGGCGGACGTCGTGGTGCTGGCGACCGGCTCCAGGCTCGCCGATGTGGCGCCGCAGGTGGAGATGTGCGTGAGGGCCGGGAAGTCCGTGGTCTCTACCTGTGAGGAGCTGGCGTTCCCCTTCGTGGCACATCCCGAGCTCGCCCGCAGGATGGACGAACTTTCCCGGGAGCACGGGGTGGCGGTGCTCGGGACCGGGATCAACCCGGGGTTCCTCATGGACGCCCTCCCGATATTCCTCACCGGCATCTGCAGGAGGGTGGAGGGGGTCAAGGTCGAGAGGTTCCAGGACGCCTCTACGAGGAGGTTCCCCTTCCAGAGGAAGGTGGGCGCCGGGCTGAGTCAGGAGGAGTTCTGGGAGGGGCTCAGGAGAGGGTCCGTGGGGCACGTCGGGTTCAGGGAATCGGCCCACATGATAGCGGAGGCCTTGGGGTGGAGGGTGGAGCGGTACGAGGAGACGGTAGAGCCCATCTTAGCCGAGGAGCCACTGGAGAGCAGGTTCGTGAAGGTCGAGCCCGGAAGGTGCGCCGGGCTCAGGCAGGTGGGGTGCGGATACGTGGACGGAAGGAGGGCGATAGTACTGGAGCTTCAAGCGTACCTCGGACATCCCGAGCCCAAGGATTCTATCGTCGTATACGGCGAGCCGGTGGTCCGCTGGGAGGTCGTGGGGGGAGTGGACGGAGACGTGGGGACGTGCTCGGTGGTGCTCAACGCCGCAAGGGTCCTACCCTCGGCCCCTCCTGGGCTCAGGACCATGTTGGACATGCCTGTAATCCATTGGAGCCGTAGTGCCTGAGGGCAAAAGCTGAAAGTAGCTCCCCCAATTTCGTGACCTCTTCTACTCCCCTGAGGGTAGCGTTTAGCCCAGCGGCGAGGTTCGCGAACTCGCTCGCCCTGCGGGCGTCCCCGGACCTCAGGTACTCTACAGCGAAGCCGGCTAAGAACACGTCCCCGCATCCTGTGGTGTCGGCCGCCTCCACTGAAGCGGCCTCGAACCTTCCGGTCCTGAGCCCTTCCGACGTCCTCTCGGCCAAGAGCGACCCTTCCTCGCCGAGGGTCACGCAGAGGATGCGAGGTCCGAGCGACAGAACCTCCTCCCCGAACTTGGCGACCCCCTCCTCGTCCGTCACGGGCCTTCCGAAGAGAAGTTCCGCCTCGAGCTCGTTCATCTGTATCACATCTGTGAGGGCCACCCAATCCCTCCAATCCTCGGGACGCCTCGGGAACCTCCTCCCGTCCGGGGCGAGCCCCAGGCTCAGGCTGTGGAAGTCCATGAAGAAAGTGCCCGAGGCACACCTCCTCAGCCTCCTTAAGGTGTCCAACGAAAGCTCGAACCCCGATATGAAGTTGATGCAGAAGGCGTCGGCGTCCAAAAACGGCTCCAACTGCTCCCAACCCAAAGGTGGAACCCCTCCCTCTAAGACCTCCTCCTTCCCCCCCTCCTCGTCGTAGGTTATACTTACATGGTTGTTCTTGCAGGGGACCTTGCGAACCCCTTCCCTCCCGACCGATGGAAGGGAAAATAAAAGGGAGGCAACAGCCTCCCACACATCCTCTCCGACGTTGCACACGGGGTGGACCGAAGCTTCGGGCCAAAGGCTCGCAAGGGCGAGCAGGGTGTAGAGCAGTCCACCGTAACTTTCCGTCACCTCCCCGTCCGGGGTGCGGATGGTGTCCCGGTTTATCGTGCCTAAGGCTACTACCTTCAAACTTCTTCCTCGTCTTCCCAGTCCTCCTCTTCGTCCTCCCATTCCTCCTCATCCTCCTCCCACTCCTCTTCCTCGTCCTCCCAATCCTCGTCTTCCTCCACGTTCCCGTGGGCGCCCGGCAGGAGGTCCCATCCCAGCCAGAACAGCCCATCGTCTCCGGGGAAGGCTCTTAGCGGCCACATTCTACCTCCTCTTTCTGTCCGCCAGCTTCGACACCCATATGCTCGCCTCGTA
>QNCW01000165.1 GCA_003645885.1 Candidatus Latescibacterota bacterium
AACATCTTGGACCGTCCCACGAGGACGGGGGGGAAGGGTTACGCCTTCGTAGGACATCACGAAGTTATGGTCCCCCTTTTGGCGTATTCCCTCTTGGAGGAGCTGGAGGGTGCCGCATAGGAGCGTCATAACGAAGGCTCGAGCCGAGGAGCTGCTCTCCTGCTTCGCAAGGTGCAGGATGATGGTGGTGGGGGACCTTATGTTGGACAGGTACGTAAGGGGGAAGGCGGAGAGGATATCCCCGGAGGCCCCCGTCCCGGTCGTGAGGGTGGAATCGGAGGACTTCTCCCCGGGGGGAGCCGCCAACGTGGCCAAGAACCTCAGGGCGCTCGGGGCGGAGGTCACAGCCGTCGGGGTCGTCGGGGACGACAGAGAGGGCGATATGCTCCTGGAACTGCTGAGGGAGGAGGGGGTGGACCTCGTGGGGGTGGTCGTGGACCCAGGCAGGCCCACCACCGTCAAGACCAGGGTCATAGCCCACCATCAGCATGTGGTCAGGGTTGACAGGGAGGTGACCGATCCCCTAAGGGGGGACCTCGAAGGGAAGCTCAGGGAGCGAATATCGGGAAGTTTGGAGGGAGTGGACGGTGTGGTGGTATCGGACTACGCCAAGGGGACCGTAACCCAGGGGCTCCTGGATGCCCTCACGGACGGCGCCGCCCCGGTCGTCGTGGACCCCAAGGAGCCCAACTTCGGCCTTTACAGGAAGGTCAGATGCGTCACCCCGAACCGCCTCGAAGCCGAAAGGGCCTCAGGGGTGAAGATAGGGGACCTGGACGACTTGGAGCGGGCCGGCAGGGCCCTCCTCGAAAGATGGGAGGCCGATATGGTGCTGATAACGAGGGGCGAGGAGGGGATGAGCCTCTTCGAACGGGACAGAGTCACCCACATCCCCACGGTGGCCCGGGAGGTGTACGACGTCTCCGGGGCAGGGGATACCGTGGTGGCCACATTCACCTTGGCTCTGGCGGCCGGGGCCGAGCCCAAGGAAGCGGCCTACCTGGCCAACGTGGCCGCGGGGATCGTGGTGGGGAAGCTCGGCACTGCGACAGCAAGTCCGGAGGAGATATTGTCCTGGTGGTAGCGAGGAGGACAGCTTTACGGCCGTCGTTCGAGGATGAGGTCCTGGCCTAAGGTTCTAACGTTCTTCGCAGTAGCGATTTCGTCCGCATGTGGAAGGGAGGAGCAACCCCCTCCACGGCCTCCCCGGCGGATAAGGGTCGAGGTGCTCAACGGCTGCGGGGAGCCCGGCCTGGCCAGGGAGGTGGCGAGGTTCCTCAAGGAGCACGGTCTCGACGTGGTCAACGGGGAAGGTTCCAACGCATCCCATTTCAACTTTCTGGAGTCCATAGTAGTGGACAGGTGCGGGGATCTCGAAAAGGCCCGGTACGTTGCCAAGGTCCTTGGGATAAGGAACTGTATACAACAGATCTATGAAGAGGGATACCACATAGAGGAGGTGACGGTGGTCCTAGGGAAGGACATGGTGGACAAGGTAGGAGGGAGATGAAGGCATCCTCCCGGACTGCCAGACTTATAGCCGAACTTATGCTCTCGAAGAAGGCTGAAGATGTGGTCATATTGGACCTCAGGAGGCTCACCGACATAGCGGAGTACTTCGTGCTCTGCTCGGGCCAGACCGACCTTCATGTGAGGGCGATAGTTGACGGGGTTTTGGAGGGGATGGAGGCCGAAGGTATAAGGCCATGGTTCGTGGAGGGATACGAGGATGCAAGGTGGGTGGTGTTGGACTTCGTGGACGTGGTCGTGCACGTGTTCCAACCGGAGGTCCGTACCTTCTACAACTTGGAGCGCCTCTGGGGGGACGCCCCGAGGGAGGAGATAACGGAGGTGATAAGATGTTCCTGAGGATTCTCATATTAGCGGTATACCTGTGGATTCCGGGTTGTCTTTGGGCTACTTCCAACCTCGCCTTGAAGCTCAGGGTCCTCAACGAGGTATTGCTCTTCGTGAGGGAGAAGTACGTCGAGGAGGTGGACCCTTCCAAGCTCATGGACGGAGCTATAGAGGGGATGTTGGAAAGGCTCGACCCTCACTCGGAGTACCAGAGTCCCGAGGAAAGGGCCAGGATGACGGAGAGGCTGAGGGGGGACTACGAGGGTATAGGTATAGCCTTCGAGATAAGGAACGGGATACTGACCGTGATATCCCCCATAGAGGGCGGTCCATCCTACAAGCTCGGGATAAAGGCGGGGGACCAGATAGTTAAGATAGACGGAAAATCCGCTATAGGGATAAAGGAGCGGGAGGTTTTCGAGAGGCTGAGGGGCCCCAAGGGCACGAAGGTCCGCGTGTCCATCCGCAGGGCCGGAGTGGACAGCCTCCTGGAGTTCACGATAGTCAGGGATAAGATACCGATAAGGAGCGTGCCCTATGCGTACATCCTCAGGCCTGGGGTGGGATATGTACGCATAACCCGGTTCGGGAGCAGGACGGGCGAGGAGCTGGAGGCGGCTTTAGACAGCTTAGAGGCCGAGGGGATGGAGAAGCTGATATTGGACCTCAGGAGCAACCCCGGAGGGCTCCTCACGGCAGCGATAGATGTCGCCGAGAAGTTCCTGCCGAGCGGAAGCATAGTTACCTACACGAAGGGGAGGGACCCGGAGGTCGAAGAAGAGTACGTGGCCGAGGCAGAACCTGACGAGGTCCATCCCTACTATCCTATAGTAGTCCTCATAAACCACGCTAGCGCCAGCGCTTCTGAGATAGTATCTGGAGCCCTTCAGGACTGGGACAGGGCCCTGATAGCAGGTCAGCGCAGCTTCGGCAAGGGCCTGGTCCAACATCAGTTCGCCCTGAGCGACGGTGGAGCTCTGCTCCTGACCGTGGCCAGGTACTACACCCCTTCCGGAAGGCTGATACAGAGGCCCTACGAGGAGGAGAGCAGACAGGAGTACTTCAGGCAGGGGCTACGGGAGGAGGAGGTTCCCGACACCACAGGACGTGTCTTCTTCACCAAGCGTCTGCATCGTAAGGTGTACGGCGGAGGAGGAATCTGGCCGGACCTCGTTACGAAGCCGGATTACATGGATACCTTGGAAGCTAAGCTATATAGGGATAGGATCTTCTTAGATTTCGCTGAGAACTACGTGGGAGAGCACGGGGAGTTTCGGGGAAGCTTCGAGGAGTTCCTGACCGGATATGAGATATCCGACGTGGTCCTAGAGGAGTTCCGCTCCCTGTGCGAGGCCAAGGGAGTGCCCATATCCGATGAGGTCCTGGAGACCCATAAGGCATTCCTGTGCACCCACATAAAGGCAGCCCTGGCGGGCCGAATCTGGGGGGACTCAGCCAGGTACAGGGTGGCTTTGGAGGGGGACGTGGAGGTGAGGGAGGTCATGAAGCACTTCGGGGAGGCGGAGGCCCTGCTCAGGGAGGCCGGATACATATCGAATTAGCTTCGCCTCAGCCATCCCACCAACGCCCTCAGGCCCAGAAGGTAGCTTTCGGCACCGAACCCCGATATCTGCCCTATACATACGGGGGCTATCACGGAACGCCTCCTGAACTCCTCCCTGGCATGGATGTTGGACAGGTGGACCTCCACGGTAGGCAGGCCGACCGCCGCTATGGCATCCCTCAGGGCATAACTGTAATGGGTGAAGGCTCCGGGATTTATGATGATCCCGTCGGCCCAAGATCTGGCGTCGTGGAGGGCGTCCACGATTTCACCTTCATGGTTGGACTGGAAGAACCTGACCTCAACCCCGAGCTCCCCGGCAAGCTCGGATATGGCCCTGTTTATATCTTCCAGGGTCCTGCTTCCGTATATCTCGGGCTCCCTCGTGCCCAGGAGGTTCAAGTTCGGACCGTGGAGGACGAGGACCTTCATCACGTCACCTTAAAGGGCGTGGGCGTAAAACAGAGGAAGAAGATCAGAAGCGAAAGATATCCTATCAGCTTCCTCCCCCAGTCCAAAGGGGTGTAAGGGTCGTAAGGCGGAGGATGGCGCATGCCGAGGAACAACACCAGCAGGAAGGCCCACACCAGCCATCCCATCCAGAGCATCCCCATGGGAAGCAGCACGAGGACTGTGAGGCGGGCTATGAGCCTGTGTTTCTCCCCGAAGAGGGCGTATACTACGTGTCCTCCGTCCAGCTGGCCCACAGGTATGAGGTTGAGGGCCGTGACGAAGAGGCCTATCCATCCTGCGAAGGCCATAGGGCTCAATATGATATCGTATCCTTCGGGTATGTGCCCCAGGACGAGGCGGACGAGCCACGAGAAGATCAGGGAGCTCCCCAAAAGTAGCCCACCCTCGGGCCTTCCCTCGACGGGGACGAGCTTAGAACTCGCCAGACCTATCGCCGTCACCAAGACAGCGAGCACGAACCCGCTCAGGGGTCCGGAGGCTCCTATGTCCACCAGGGCCTTCCTGTTCGGTATGGGGGAGCGGACCTTGATGAACGCTCCCATCGTCCCCAAAAGAGGATGTGGCACGGGGATGAAGTACGGAAGCGAGGCCTTGACCCTCCACCTCCTGGATGCGATGTAATGTCCGGTCTCGTGGACCCCGAGTATCAGCATGAGGGATGCCGAGAACGGTATCCCCTTGTAGATAAGTAAGGGGCTGGACAATATGTCCGCACCTGCGTGGAGGGCACCTGCGGCCATAGTTGTGAGTATCGTGGCCACGAAGAGGATTATGTTGACCCAGGGTATCCTCCTCGGCCTGGTCTCGATAAGCTCGAACGGAGGATAGTAGTTCATACCTCCTCCGCTCCCTTCACAAGGTCCACGAACGCCTCCTCTAAGGACCCCTCGGCCCCGACCTCGTATATCCTCACACCTGCGTCCACCAAGAACTTGACCAGGTCGGGAACCCTGGAGGCCTCGTTCAACCAAACCCTCAGCTCTCCCCCCCTCACCTCAACCTGGGACACGAACGGAAGTCCGCAGAGGGCGGAGCTCACCCTTCCGTCCACCTCCTCGCAGCATATCTTCACCCTACATCCCCCGGATATCTCCTGAGGTGCCCCTACGGCCAGGAGCCTGCCCCTGTGGAGGACCCCGACCCGAGAACACAGGGACTCGGCCTCCTTCAGGTTATGTGTCGTGAGGAAGATCGTGCTCCCTCCCTCGGCCACTTCCTTCAGGACCTCCCTCACCCTCCTCGCACCTATGGGGTCCAGTCCGAGCGTGGGCTCGTCCAAGAAGAGGATCTCAGGCCCGTGCAAGAGGGCCCTTATGAACGCCAGGGTCCGCTTCATACCCCTGGACCAGCGCGAGACGGGCTCCCCTGCCCTGTCCGAAAGCCCTGTCCCTTCCAATAGCTCC
>QNCW01000166.1 GCA_003645885.1 Candidatus Latescibacterota bacterium
AGATGTGTGGGGGTGGACGTATGCCCATCATACCAACGAATACTGGACGAGAAACAACGCCTGGTTCATCATGGGGGCCTTGCAGGTTGAGAGGGCGAGAAAGGGAGGAAGACATGCGGAGGATTAAAATTGCCATGTTGGGCTGCGGCGGGGTGGCTCATCTTTATCTGCCTGTCTTCAAATACTTAAAGGAAGCCCAGCTCGTCGCCTTGGTGGATATCGACGAAGGAAAGGCAAAGCATCTGGCGGAGAGGTATGGGGTGGAGAAGGTATATTCGGACGTGGAGGAAGCTGCCTCCGACCCCGAGATAGATGCCGTTATCGTGGGTACCCCGCCGAATCTTCACGCCGAACATGTGGAGGTTTGTGCATCATCCGGAAAGCACATCCTCTGCGAGAAGCCCATGGCCTCGACCGTCGGGGACTGCCAGCGCATAATAGATGCCTGCCGGAAGAACGGCGTAAAGCTCCAGATGGCCCACATGAAGCGTTTTATGAGGGGAAATCAGATGGTGAAGAGCATCGTGGACAGCGGATGTATGGGAAAGATCTTCATGGCAGAGTGCCACTGGGATTGCGCTGTCCCCCATCTCATCGGCACCTATAGGGAAACAGAGGAAGCAGCCGGAGGGAACCTTCAGGACCACGGGCCGCACGCCTTCGACCTGGTCCGATGGTGGACGGGAAACGACATACTCCAAGTCAGCGCCAGCATAAGGATAGTCCATCCCCAGCGTCCTACCGAGGATACGGCCGTGGTGGTCTTGGAGCACGAAAACGGCATGGTGAGCTTCTACCATATGACCAGGGTTTCGTACGGAAGGGAGCACTGGCAGGACCTCTACCGCATCTACGGGACGGATGCCACCCTTGTGGTCAGAAACGACCACCATTTCCCCACCACGAGCTTAGAATCTCCGGAGATCGTACTTTACAGGCCGGGAGGGTGTATCCAGCGTTACGACCTCGGCCATCCCTGGAACTTGGACGACACGGTGGTCCAGAACAACCCCTTCTACAATCAGCTCAAGGCGTTCTGCGAGTGCATCCTGAACGATACCGAACCGAGGGTGACGGGCGAGGACGGCATGCATGTGATGGAGGCGGTTATCGCAGCTTACGTGTCTTCCTTGAAAGGGATAAAGGTAAAGCTGCCTTTTAGAGAGGATGTGGATTTGAGGGAGCTCTTCAGGGAGATAAAGGAGAGGGATGGGAAGAACTTGAAGTACGACTATACCATAGACAACTTGCCGAAACCTGCCGTGTCCTTGAAGGCTCCCCTCTATGCCTTCCGCCCGCCCAGGACGAAGGAAAAGTGGTCGGACGAGGAGCACGGCATGATTGGGGAGGCGGGATATGACGCTTTAACAACCTCGCTGAAAAGATCCTGCATATGTCGGACCAGAGCGGCGAGTACTACTGGCACTTCGGAGCGTCGCTCCTGGAGGTGTAAGGCAGAGGATAGAGTGGAGCTACCTGGAGGCCTGTACAGCCCTAAGAGCGGACAGCTTCCTTATGAGGGGTGAGAAGATGGAGGAGTTCTACCGTTGTCCACGTTGCCTGGCCAAGGAGGTAGAAGTACCACTGCTCTTCGACCAGGAAAGGGACGAATATTACTGTCCTCGGTGCTGTTTCGTGGGGGCTAAGGAGGAGGTCTTCCGGGCTTACGAAGAGTTGAGACGAAGTGGGCGGCGAACGCCGGACCGACCGGGCTCTGAGACGAGGAGAAGCTCTTGAAGGCGGGAGTGAAGCTCGTGGTGGGTTCCGATCATCATTTGACCGGGCGGGACCAGAGAGGAGGGACGGAAAAATGAAGCGAGTGCTCTACTTGGTCATCGATCAACTGGCCGGCCATTGGGCCGAGGGGGTGAAGATCGAAGGAACGGACCTTCCTCCGGCCAACGTCAAAGGCTACCATGAATTAGGTCTGATCCCCAACTTCTCTTATCTCATAGAGAACGGCCTTTGGGTGAAAAGGCCTTGGAACAAAGGTCAGTGCGACACCACGCACGGGATGAAATATTTGGCCACCGGGTCTTACGATGATAGGGGCTGCTACGAATCGGGCAAGCCATGGTATTTGGAGGCCGGGGAGGCCTTCTTCGAGTTCGCTAAGAAATACCATCAGGAGAAGATAGAGATCGGGGTATTCTCCAACAGTCCCTGGCTTGCCAAGGGGTATTTCTACACCCCTGTGTCCATGCACGGGCTTATATCGGGTTATCAGGATGAAGTGATGCTCATGGACTTAGCTTTTCCCTGGATGGAAAGGGTTTCCAACTGGAACCTGGTGCACATCTACTTTCCCGTTATGGATTCTGTTTCCAATTGTCCCTCGTACGGGGAGGGTTCGGACCCTCGTTCTTCCAAGCATTCGTACATTCTCTTCTTGGACAAGTTAGTTGGAGAGATAACAGGGTTCCTGAAGGACAGGGGTATCTGGGATGAGACGTACTTCGTCGTCGCCTCTGACCATGGATACCACCTCGGATGCTCATTTGCCGCCGGAAAGGGGGTGAGGACGAACAATTGGTGCTGCGACCACCCTGCTCCCTGGGACTGCGAGGTGTGGGACTTTGAGAACGATAGGTCCACAGGAGCATATTCCGGCGGGCCTAGGAGGATAACCTTCATCCTTTCGGGAGGTGCTTTAGATGAGAGATACAGGGGAAAGACTTTAGAGGAGGCGGAGATAATCGATGTTATCCCGACGATCGCAGAACTTTTGGATGTTCCCTACGAAAGCCAGGGGAGGAGCATCCTGAGGGGGGTGCCATGATGGATATGCGCTATGCAGAACTGGATGACAGAGTGGTCGTTCACATCGGGCAGGGCCTACCGTACGTGAGACGGCGATATCTTGAGCACCTCGCTATCATGAAAGAGGAGGGAAGATGGCGATCGAACTGGCGCCGCCCTGTTACAACGAGTTGACCTTGGAGGAGTGCCTGCCCATCTTCCAGGAAAACGGGGTGAAGGTCGTCCACATAGCAGCGCACCACATATCCGACCTTCCCGAACATAGGCTTTCCGAGGTCGGAAGGATGTACAGGGAGGCCGGGGTCAGGATATACTGTGTCCACGGCCTCGACCCCGATGGACTGGCGTCCTTAGATGAAGGTGAGAGGAGGAAGGCGGTGGAGAAGCATAATAAGTTCCTGCATAAGCTTCAGTTGATAGGTGCGGATGTCATGGTGATCCACGGAGGTAGGGTCGAGGAGGAAGGGATGGTCCCACTCGCAAGGTCGGCACTCGTGGAAAGCCTGGGGGAACTGAGCGAGGAAGCTAAAAAGGAGGGGGTGAGGATCGCCCTCGAAAACGACAGCCTGAGCGGGGGGAAGGTTTTGAAGGGGGTGGAAGAGAGGATGAAGCCTCCGTGGCGGCAGTTTGCAGGGCACAGGAGATTTCCGGGGCCCCTACTTCCGGAGGCGGGGGCGGTAAAGCAAGTGATAGATGAGGTCGGCTCCCCGTGGCTCGGCGCCTGCTTCGACACGGGCCATGCGAACGTATACGGAGAGGTGGGGGAGCAGGTTGAGATGTTAGGGGAGAAGATCATCACCGTCCACATGCAGGACAACGAGGGAAGGGCGGACCAACATATGCAGCCTCCCTACGGCACCGTGGACTGGGAGGCCTTCGGCAGGGCCCTCAGGAGGGTCGGGTATGAGGGGCCTATCCTTATAGAATCGGGTCCCAGAGGAGATGTGCCTTTCAGGCGGATGTTGGAGGAATGTGCCGCCTTGCTAAACGACATCGGGCTAAATACGGGGACGCCGTTTACCTTCAAGGTCGCCAAGTTCCTTACCGGCCGAGAAATAGATGACCTGAGGATATATTGCAGCCGCTGCAGGCACTATGTAATAAGCGACGGGAAGGAATGCTTCTGTATGTGCAGGAGGTGGAGGACCCCTTAACCGTTTCTCCCTACTCGTGGAGGAGATTGCTATGGTACATACGGAATTCGCCTTGGAAGGTTTCGACCCCCGAAGTGTCCACGAAGACGCCGTGAGAATACTTTGCGAGATAGGCCTCAAGGTGCCGGACTCCAAAATCAGGGATAGACTGGGCCGAAGTCTGACCATGAAGGGGGAGAGGGTCCTCTTCGGCGAGGAGGTCGTGGAGGAGTTCACGGAAGAAATCCGTTCCTCGAGGCCACCTGAACCCGACGGTAAGCTCACCATATTCCCCTCGGGATGGAGCTCATATTTTGTGGACCCCGAGACCTCGGAGGTCAAGCCCTACGATACGAAGACACTGTCCGATTTCACCAAGCTCGTAAGTTCCTTGGCGGACGAAGGGGTGGTAGCAGGTGGGGTTCCGGGGTTCCCGCTCGATGTGCCTCCACAGATGCAGGTCATAACCCAGTATTACATCAACTGCCTCTACAACAGAAGACCTTCGGCCCCGGGAATTGCTCATAGCTCCGAGATCATGAAGTTCTTGGTAGAGATGGCGAACGTGATGGAACACGAGGTCCACGTGGGGGTGGAGCCCATAAGCCCTCTCACCTTCGCCGGAAGTTCGATGGAGGTGGCCCTCGAATTTTCCCACATGGACCCGTACATCTGGCTGGACCCTATGCCCATGATGGGTATCTCCGCCCCCCTGGACTGGCATGCTGCCTGGGCCCAAGCTGTGGCCGAGAACCTCGGAAGCTACGTTATACTCAGGATCTTGGGCCTTAAGAAGATAGGCCTTTCCTTCAGGCTCTTTCCGGCCAGCATGCTCTCGGGGATGATCTTCTTCGGCTCCCCTCAGTACCTCACATCCCTATTGACCAGGAAGAGAATAAGGGAATTCTACAACCTCCCGCCCGGAGGGGCAGAGAGCATGCTCACTTTGGCGAAGCTCCCCGACCCACAGGCAGCTGCCGAAAAGTGCGCCCAGACCACGCTGGCCGCCTTAGCGGGGTTCAGGACGTTCGATGGGGCAGGCACCTTGGCCATAGACGAGGTCTTTAGCCCCCAGCAGCTGATGGTAGACATAGAGATCAAGAACTACGTGGAGAACATCCTGAAGGAACTTGGAGGCAGAGCCTTCCCCTCGGATGCGGTCGGGCTTGTGAAAGAAGGTATAGATGGGAGCTTCCTGTCCGCCTGGACCACCCTGGACCGCTGGAGGTCGTTCTACTGGCTTCCGGAACTTTTCGACCAAACCTCAAGGGCGAAGTGGGAGGAGAAGGGGAGGAAGATCCTGGACAGGGCCTGGGAGCTGGCGAAGGAGAGGATATCCAAATATGACTACGAGCTGGAAGGCAGCAGGAGGAGGAAGTTGGAGGA
>QNCW01000167.1 GCA_003645885.1 Candidatus Latescibacterota bacterium
CGAAGGGGCTATATCCACGGCCTTGGAGGCCGGGGTGCAAGGTCTGGATGTGCACCACGAAGCTATAACCCCCGAGTTCGCAGAGGCAGTGCTCAGGAGGGGTTTGAGCCTCTGGGCCTGGACGGTGGAGGAGCCCGAGGAGGCCGAAAGGCTTGAGGGCCTCGGTGTCTCCGTCGTAACATCGGACGATCCCATAAGGCTAAGGAGGGAGCCATGCCCCGCTATTCCATCGGCATAGACTTCGGGACGGAATCGGGAAGGGCAGTTCTCGTGGACGTGGCCACAGGGGAAGAAGTGGCCACAGCGGTGTACACCTATAAAGATGGAGTGATAGACGAAGTGCTCCCGGACGGGAAGACATACCTCGAGCCCGACTGGGCCCTCCAGAACCCCCGGGACTACCTGGATACGGTGTACAACACCATCCCCGCCCTCTTGAGGGAATCCGGTGTGAGGCCCGAGGAAGTCGTGGGGATGGGGATAGACTTCACATCCTGCACGATGTTGCCCACGCTCGAGGACGGAACACCCCTCTGTTTCTTAGACGAGTTCAAGGACGAGCCACACGCCTGGGTTAAGCTCTGGAAGCACCACGCCGCCCAGCCGGAGGCCGACGAACTCAACAGGATAGCGAGGGAAAGAGGTGAGGACTTCCTCAGGAGGTACGGGGGGAAGATATCCTCCGAGTGGTTCTTCCCGAAGGTGTGGCAGATATTGAACGAGGCTCCCCACATATATGAGGCCGCCGGCAGGATGATAGAGGGGGCGGACTGGATAGTCTGGCAGCTGACAGGTCGGGAGACCAGAAACTCTTGTACCGCCGGGTATAAGGCGATCTGGGATAAACGTACTGGTTTTCCCTCGGACGACTTCTTCCGGGCCCTGGACCCGAGGTTGGAGCACGTGGTGGACGAGAAGATGTCCAGGAGGGTCCTCCCCTTAGGCACGAAGGCCGGTGGGCTCACGAGGTATATGGCCGAGCGCACGGGGCTTCCGGAGGGAACCCCGGTCGCTGTGGGGAACGTGGATGCCCACGTCTCGGTCCCGGCGGCCACCGTCGTGGAACCCTGGAAGATGGTTATGGTTATGGGGACGTCCATATGTCATATGGTACTGGGCACGGAACAGAAGTTCGTGGAGGGGATGTGTGGGGTGGTGGAGGACGGCATACTTCCTGGGTACTTCGGGTACGAGGCCGGTCAGTCCGCCGTCGGGGACATATTCGCATGGTTCGTGGAACAAGGCGTGCCGGGGGAGTACAGGGACGATGCCGAGAGGAGAGGGATTTCTCTGCATAAGCTTCTGGAGGAGAAGGCATCCAGGCTTAGACCAGGGGAAAGTGGCCTTCTGGCCCTGGACTGGTGGAACGGGAACAGGTCGGTATTGGTGGACGCCGACCTTTCGGGGCTGATCCTGGGCCTTACCCTGACCACCAGGCCCGAGGAAGTCTACAGGGCCCTCATAGAGGCCACGGCCTTCGGCACGAGGACGATAATAGACGCCTTCGAAGAGGCCGGCGTACCGATAGAGGAGCTTTACGCCTGTGGTGGGCTTCCCGAGAGGAACAGGCTTCTGATGCAGATATACGCCGACGTCACTGGGAGGGAGATAAAGGTCGCCGCCTCCTCCCAGGCGGCCGCCTTGGGCTCGGCCATGTTCGGGGCGGTGGCGGCGGGAAGTCGGGGCGGAGGTTACGACGACATCGTGGAGGCGGCGAGGCATATGGCGCACCTGAAGCCCGAAAGCTTCAAACCCGTACCCGAAAATCGGAAGGTGTACGAGGAGCTGTATAGGCGTTACCTCAAGCTTCACGACCACTTCGGAAGGGGTGGGGACGATGTGATGAGGTACCTCAAGGAACTGAGAAGGCGCATGAGGAAGGAGTGAACCGTGAACGAAGAGGAACGCCGGAAGGACGTCCTGGCACTCGTGCTCCTTTTCCTCACCGTATGGATAGCGCTCCTCACCTTCCTCCTCACCAGAAACCCTCTCAGGGTCCACATAACGAGCCCGGAGGACGGGGCGGAGGTGGGATATAGGGTGCTCGTGGACGGGACGCTGAGCGACCCCTCGGCCAGACTTTACCTCATAGTTAAGCCGGAGCGGGGTTCGGTATGGTTCGTGCAGGAACCTGTGCAACCTCGTAAGCGATGGAGGGGGGTAGCGTACCTCGGGGGGAAGGACTGGGGCGTGGGGGAGGAGTTCACCATCTTCGCCTTAGCCTCACACAAACCCCTGAACCTGCTTCCAGGGGAGATAGATGAGGTTCCCAAGGCAGATGCGGTATCCAACAAGGTGAAGGTGCGAAGGGTAAGATAGGAGAAGCTCGGCCTCTGGGGAGGAAGTCCGCAGAGGCCCTGGACGCCTTGGGACCGGACAGGTTCGTGCTTTCCCCCGTGGACAACGTGAGGGAGGACAGGCCCGAGGTGTGGAGGAACGTGGAGGCCTTCGTAGAGGCGTGGAAGGAAAGGAGGTGTTGAGGAGACCGATCTTCTACTGCCAAGCGTGGGAAGCCCTAAAAAAGGAGGGAACATGAAGAGGGAAAAGACCTTCGGGCTTTTCCTCGTCTTTGTGGCCCTCGTGGTGGTTCCCGTCCGGGCTCAAGAGAGGCCGGAGCTTGGCTTTCCGTTCGTTATCCTCGGGGGGACCCTGGGTTTGGACCGGGGCCGGGGACTTCTGGGCGTCGAGCCGGATGAGGGTCTGCTCTGGGACTCCATCCGGAAGACGTTCCGGGAGGGATATCTCCCGGAGTCATCCTACTCGACACCTGAGAAGCTCGGCCTCAGGGTCGTCCCCGCACTGCATAGCACGATCACGGTCCCGAAGGGGAGCCTGACGGAGATAGGGCTCACCTTCACCAAGGACTTCGGGCCCGGGATGTACGGCCTGAGCGCGGATTCAAAGGAATGGAAGTGGAGGGCCGGACATTACAGGGTGACATGGAGGTTCAGGGGACCTTTCATCGTGAAGAAGATCTGGAAGAGGTTCTTCGGCAGTATAACACAAGGCTGCGGTTTCGAGAAGCACCTTTTCACCATCTCGGGGCCGAAAGCTTACAAGCCCATAGAGAAGCAGCTCCCGATGAAGGTGGGCGAATCGAGGCCGGTCCCGGAGGAGCTTCGGAGGGAGTTCGAGAGAAGAGGGCTCAGCCTCCCTCAGGACGCCCAGGTCAAAAAGCTCGGACCGGGCATGTATCTCGTCGGGGACTGCTACCGTGTGTATACGGAGCCCGGATGGGTATACAAGATAACCGTCTACATCGACCCGATCAGGATGCTCCGCTCCGCACCGAGGATACGTGAGGAGACCTACGAGGTCGATCTCTCGGGAGTTCACAGCCTCTTCGATCCCTCCGATCCCGTCAGTATGAGCTCGCTCTGCGTGGAATATTTCAGGAAGTGGTTCAGACAACAATACTACTTCATAACCCCCGAGCCAGACGCCCGTCCCGGCGAGGAGGGAATAGTTAAAGTCACGATAGAGGATCTGAATTTGAACAGGGTGGTAAGCGTGATAACCGCAAGGCTTGTGGTCGCAGAGCCCATAACCCCGAATGACCTCTCTCTTGTCGAGAAGGGAAGGACGGTCACGCTCACCAGGGTCGGATACGATGAGCTCGGAAGGAGCGTCTTCCAGCTCTCCGTGAGCTCCAGCTCCTACGAAGGGGGTCGCGAAATTCGACGGCTCATCGTCGAGTTCTGTGACTTCGACAACCTCCTCACCTTCCCCGCGGAGGTCGTAAACGCCCATGGCCTCTACCAATCGGCGGGCAGCAGCTCGGGGATATGCCCCTTCTGTGGCGACTGCCTGAAGAAGGAAAAGAGGTTGGTGAAGGAAGGAGGAGAGTTGAAGGAAGTAGAGGTGTGCGTGGCATGGGAGGGCGCCTTCAGCTGGACGATGTCCTCCTCGTTCTCCGGATATGTGGACTCCCCCGAGCAGGTGAAGAGGTTCGTCTACGTCGCCGGCCCGGGTCTCGGACGTGACTCCCCCACCAAAGAATATGTCCCTCCGGCGGAGGTGGGGGGAGAGGAGCGTGAGGTTTGGATTTACCCGGAGAAGATCACAATCGAACTGGAGGTGGTTTTCCGGGGCCGGCGTGAGAAATTCAGCTCGGTAATCGGCAGCGAGGTGTGCCAGGAGGCCTCCCCGGGCGTCTACTCGAGGTGGTTCGGGTGCCCTCCCGTTCCCTTTGAGGATTGGGGGACGAAACACGAGGTGTATGATGACTTTCTAATTTCCGGCCTCTCGTGTCGTATACCGACCTACAGATATGTTCCCCCCGCCGAGGAGGAATACCATCTCTTCATGGGGATCTCGCCGAACTGCTTTAAGGTCGGGGAGGTTAAGGCCTGCAAGGTTAGGCTCTCCCTCCTCAAGACCGGCCCTTTCGAGTCTTCCCCCCTCCCCGTCCCGGGGGTCAAGGTGAGGTTTGAGCTGCCTGTTTGGGGGAAGTATCTCAAAGAGTTTATCAAACCAAATCCTCTGGGGAGGTTGATCCCGAGCTGTCCGCCGGAGGAGCTCGAGAAGATACTTAAGGGGGAGCTTGAGCCCACGATCGTCGAGGAGGCGGTGACCGACTCCCAAGGGGAGGTGCATCTGCTCTACTTGCCGCCGGAGCTAGACAGGATTCTCGATTGGCTAAAGAGATTTGGTAAGCTCCGCATAGACATTACGGCGAGGGCGGAGGTCGAAGGCAAGACCCTACAGGAGACCGAGACCGTGACGATAAGCAGCGGGCCCATCCTCGAGGGTCAGGTCATGGATGTCGTCCCCAAGGTCGAGGGAGGTGAGGTGAAGCTCGATTTTCCGGCCCTTGAGGGGGTCGAGGTCCGCGTCGTCTCCCCCTCCGGCAAGATCTACTGGGCGGAGACCGACTCGGATGGCAAATTCGCGGTCGCGCTCGTTGAGGATGAGGAGGAGTCGGGTGTTTACAAGTTCTACCTCTCAAAGGGAGACCTCTCGCCCCCTAAGCCCATAGAGCGGCCGCTGACCTACGAGGAGATGGGGGAGTTCTTGGAGATGTTCTTCTTCCCCTACACGATCGCACGGGAATCCCGCCCCGAGCTTATCCGAAAGCTATACGGCAAGCTGAAGGAGCTCATGCCGGACTTTGAGCGCGGTCTCAATGAGCTCGGCTTCAACTATATCGAGACCCGGTGGCGGGATCTCCGCATCAGGGCCATAGAGTGGTTCCCGGAATACCCCGTGGACCTCTGGGCATCCTTCGTCTACGAGGGTAAGGGTTGGAACGACTGGAACC
>QNCW01000168.1 GCA_003645885.1 Candidatus Latescibacterota bacterium
ATGCTGGGGGCATCCGACAGGGTCGTGGACCTCAGGGACGGACAGATAGTCCGGATCCGCAACAGGGACGAGATAGATATCCAGGAGGGCGTCATAAGGGGGCTCGACTTCGAGGAGAGGTGAAGACGGCCGGAGGGAATAAGTGATAAAGTTCGTCCACTTCGCCGACGTCCACATAGGCGTCGAGACCTACGGGAGGCCCAACCCCGAGACGGGCTTAAACACCAGGGTCGAGGACTTCGTGAGGTGCCTCTCCTTCCTGGTGGACAGGGCCATAGAGGAGGACGTCGACCTGGCGGTGTTCTCGGGGGATGCGTACCATAGCTCTTCCCCGAGCCCGACGTACCAAAGGGAGTTCGCAGGGCAGATAAGGAGGCTCTCCAGGGCAGGCATCCCGGTCGTCCTCGTGGCCGGCAACCACGACACCCCGGGGACGTTCGGCAGGGCCTCCTCCATAGACATCTTCGGGACCTTAGAGGTCGAAAATACCTACGTCTTCACCAGGCCCAGGCTCGAGGTGGTGGAGACGAAGTCGGGCCCGGTGCAGGTGGTGGGTATGCCCTGGCCCTCCAGGAGCTGGATGCTTGCAAGGGAGGAGTACAGGAAGCTCTCGGACGAGGAGCTCGTTGAGAGGATGGAGGAGGTGTACGCCAGGCTCGTAGAGGGGTTCGCCGAAAAGCTGGATGTGGAACTTCCTTCGGTCTTAGTGGCCCACGTCATGGTCAGGGGGGCGGGGCTCTCCGGCTCGGAGAGGGCATCGGTGGTGGGCAGGGACCCATCCTTGCTCCCCAGCGCACTGGCGAACCCGGCCTTCACGTATGTCGCCCTCGGCCATGTGCACAGACATCAGGACCTCAACAGGGGAGGGCGCCCTCCCCTGGTCTACCCCGGAAGTTTGGAGAGGATAAACTTCGGGGAGGAGGGGGAGGCCAAGGGGTTCTGCCTGGTGAGGCTCGAAAGGGAGGGGGGTGGGTGGAAGGCGGATTACGAATTCTCGGAGGTCCCCGCTAGGTCCTTCGTCACCGTAGATGTGGATGTGGGGGACTCCGATCCCACCGACGCCATAGTGGACGCCCTGAGGGAAAGGGAGCTTGAGGGGGCCGTGGTGAGGGTGATATACCATGTCAAGGAGGGGAAGGCCCTGGTTGACCTCGGTAGGGTACACAAGATATTAAGGGATAAGGGAATATGGAAAGTGGCAGGAATAATCCCCCAGGTGGATAGGCCGGAGAAGAGGCCCAGGGCCCAGATCTCCGAGGAGTTGGATCTGAGGGAAGCTCTGAAGCGATACATAGAGGGCAACCCAGAACTGAAGCCTTTGGAGGAGGAACTTATAAGATATGCCCTGAAGCTCGAAAGGGAGCTGGAATAGTATGGTGCCCGTTCGCCTTCACCTCAGGAACTTTATGAGCTACGGAGAGAACGTTCCTGTCCTGGATTTCACAGGGTTCAGGGTGGCCTGCCTTTCGGGCAGGAACGGCCACGGAAAGTCCGCACTTTTGGATGCGATAACGTGGGCCCTCTGGGGGAGGGCGAGGGGGAGCACCTACGAGGAGATATTGAGGGTCGGGGCGGTGGAGATGCAGGTCACTTTCGAATTTGAGCTCGAGGGTAACCTATACAGGGTCATCAGGGCCTACAGGCGCACGGGCAGGGGGGGACTTTCCTCGCTGGAGTTCCAGATATTCGATCCCAAGAGCGGGGGGTACAGGCCCCTTTCAAGTCAGGTCAGGCGCACCCAGGAGGAGATAATAAAGAGGCTCAGGATGGACTACGAGACCTTCATAAACTCGGCCTTCGTGCTCCAGGGCAGGGCCGACGAGTTCACCCGGAAGACCCCTAAGGAGAGGAAGGAGCTTTTGGCGAGGATATTGGGGCTTTCCAGGTACGAGGAGCTCGAAGAGTTGGCCAAGAAACATCTGAGGGAGAGGGAGACGGAGATAGCGAAGCTCGAAGCTCAACTCGGCGGGCTCGAGGAGGAACTGGCCCGTAAGGAGGACTACGAAAGGCAGCTTCAGGAGGTCTCCTCGGAGCTCGGGGCCCTGGCCAGGAGGATGGAGGAGTTGGGGCTCGAAAGGGAGAGGTTGGAGAGGATGAAGGAGGGGCTCGAGGAGAAGCGCAGGAGGTACGAGGGGATAGGCGAAGAGAAGAGGAGGCTCGAGGAGCACATAAGGGAGGTCTCCGAGAGGATATCAGCTCAGGAGGGGAGGAAGGGAGATTACGAGAGGGTCCTGGCCCGGAGGGAGGAGATATCGGAAGCTTTCTCGAGGTACGAGGACTTAAGGAGGGAGGAGAGGATATGGACGGAGAAGCTTAGGACTCTGAGGGACTTGGAGGCACGCAGGGGGGAGCTGGAGAGGAAGTTGGGCGAGGAAAGGCACGTCTTAGAGAGGAGGGTCGAGGCCCTCTCCGGCAGGAGGAGGGAGCTCGAGGCCCGGCTGCGGGAAGCCCAGGAGGTCCTATCTAAGGAGGTTGAGGTAGAGGAAGGGTGTCGTAGGCTCGAGGAAGCCAAGAGGGAGGCCGGGGAATGGGAAGGGAGGAGGGCCAGGTACGAGGAGCTGGAGGCCGAAAGACAGGAGCTTATGCGCAGGATAGAGAGGGCCCGCTCAGAACTTTCTGTGCAGCTCGGGAACTTAGAGGGGAGGATGAGGGAGCTTAAGAAGAGGGCGGATATGGAGCTTGCCCTGCGCAAGGAGGTGGCGGAGTTGGAAGAGGAGGTGAGGAAGCTCGAGGAACTCGAGAGGGAGAGGGAAGAGGTAAGGAACAGGGGGACACAGTTGAAGCTAAGGATAGAGGCCTTGAGGAAGAAGGCGGAGGAGGTAGAAGGGAGGATTTCGGAAGTTAAGGAGAAACTTTCCCTCCTCCAGACCAGCAAGGAGGCCAGATGTCCCCTGTGCAGGGCAGAGCTGGACCTCGCCCGGAAGCGCAACATCCTCACCGAGTACGCCACAGAGCTTAAGGGCCTCCAGGAGGAACTTTCCAGGACGAGGAGGGAGATGAGGGAGATGGACGAGGAAAGGAGGAGGCTCAGGGCACGCTACAGGGAGGTTGACGAGGCCCTCCGCCCTGCCCAGGAGAAGAGGGGAAGGCTGGCCGAGGCACGGGCGGCCTACGGCGAGGCCATAAGGGCCAGGGGGGAGCTTGAGAGGGCCAGGGGGGAGGCGGAGTCCCTGAAGAGGAAGGTGGAGGCCGAGGACTTCGCCCACGCCGAAAGGAGGCGGCTCGCCGAGGTGGAGGTCGAGCTCAAGGATCTGGGCTACGACCCCGAAGGCTACAGGAGGGTACTTAAGAGGGTGGAGGAGCTGACGAGGTACGAGCTCGAAAGGGAGAGGCTCGAAGCTGCCAGGACGCAGGTTAAGGACCTAAGGGAAGAGATCGAAAGGGTAAGCTCGGAGCTGAGCGAGGTCGAAGGTAAGCTCGAAGGGGGGAGGTACGCAGAGGAGATCAGGGAGGAGCTAAAGAGGGTGCTCGGCCGGATAGAGGAAGTCGGCTACGACGGCACAAGGCACGCCCAGGTCCAGGAGGAACTCGACCGACTCAGGGAAGCTCCCGTGGAAAGGGAGAGGCTACTACAGGCCGAGGCTGGGATAGAGGAAGTAAAGGAGGTACTGAGGGGGTTGAGGGAGAGCGTGGAGCAAGCCCAGGAACATCTGAGGGAACTTGAGGAGGAGGAAGGAAGGCTCGCCAGGGAACTCGAGGAGTGTGGGGAGGTGGAGGAGAGGTTGTCCCAGCTCGGAAGAAAGCTCGAAGATCTCAGGGAGAGGAGGGAAGGACTCTTGGGAAGGGAGGGAGCCGTAAGGGCCCAGTACGAGAGATGTATGAGGATGGAGGAGGAGGCCAAGAGGCTCAGGGAGGAGCTCGCCCGTGCCCAGAGGGAGCGGACGATATATGAGACCCTTCAAAGGGCCTTCGGTAAGGACGGCATCCAAGCATTAATAATCGAGGGTGTCCTCCCGGAGCTCGAACAGGAGGCGAACGAGATACTCAGGAGGCTCACCGAGGGAAGGGCCTACGTAAGGATAGAGCCCCTGAGGGAGAAGGGTGGCAAGGTCAAGGAGACCTTGGACATAAAGATAAGCGACGAGCTCGGGACCAGGGACTACGAGATGTTCTCGGGAGGGGAGGCCTTCAGGGTGGACTTCGCTCTCAGGGTCGCCCTCTCCAAGCTTCTGGCCAAGAGGGCCGGCACGAGGCTCCGCACCTTGGTCGTAGACGAGGGCTTCGGAACCCAGGACTCCGAGGGCCTGGAACTTCTCGTCGAGGCGATAAATGCGATATCGGAGGATTTCGATAAGATTTTGGTCGTAACCCACCTGGAACAACTGAGGAACGCATTCCCCGTCCGAATAGAGGTCGAGAAGAGGCCGGATGTGGGCTCGACGTTCCAGGTGATAGGGGTGTGATCCTGGACATCGGGCTTAATCCTGCTTCCTGTCCCCTTTCTCCTTCCGACCGGATGAGGCTATGGATCAGCATATTACTCTGTACGGCCGTAGGATGCGTCCATAGGGAAGCGCCCCCTCCGGCCCTGAGGATGTATTCCCAGGTGCTCAGGCAGGTCGCAAGGAGCTTGGAGTTCGAGGGGACATATGTGCAGGTCATATTCCGCACCACGGCCTTCGAGATAGCCCGACTTTATGCGGAGGCGGAGAAGAAGGGATGGGACGAGGGACAGATAAGGGGGAAGCTGAGGTACTTGGTCTTGGTCTTCGTGGATTCCCCATATCCTCCGGGAGGGCTTTTGAGCTTCTACCAGATATACAAGGCCCTCGACCCCTCCTTCGATCCCGAAAACCCCCTCCAGAGGGCGCAGTACGAGGTCTTCAGAAATAGATACGTGGACAAGGTAGTGGACACTTTCCTGAACCCCGCCCTACCGAGCCTCCGGGAAAGGTACCTCGAGGAGTGGGGGTACGACCTTTACGGGAGGTTGGTGTTCTCGTTCTACCTGGAGAACAGGGGAGGGAAAGCTTTCCCGGTCAAGGACATAGGCAGACACATATTCTTAGAGGACGATAAGGGGAACGAGTACAGGCCCGTGGGCCTCGCAGGTCCTTACCCCTACGACTACGACGTACCCCCTGAGAGCCTCGAAACCACAGCGAGGTTCCGCCTCTTCTTCGTGAACCGCCGCTCCGACGGTAGACCCCCGATAGTAAGGGAGGACACGAGGCAGTTGAAGCTCGTTATAGAGGACTGGGGTGGAAGGCCGAGGTGGGAGTTCGCCTGGGACCTCCCGTTCAGGTACCCGGAA
>QNCW01000169.1 GCA_003645885.1 Candidatus Latescibacterota bacterium
GCACCGTAAGGGCGCCACCAGGGCCTTTCCGCCCGGACATCCCGAGGTCCCCGAGGCTTATAGGGAAGTGGGACAGCCGGTCCTTGTCCCGGGGGACATGGGCACGGAGTCCTACGTGCTCGTTGGGACCCAGAAGGCCATGGAGGAGACCTTCGGGTCGACCTGCCACGGGGCCGGGAGGGTCATGAGCAGGGCCAAGGCCAAGAAGCAGGCCAAGAGGAGGGACCTGAGGGCGGAGCTCGAGGGCAAGGGTATAGTGGTAAGGGCGAGGGGATGGGCGAGCCTCGCCGAGGAGATGCCGGACGCCTACAAGGACGTGGGGGCCGTGGTGGACGTGGTGCACAGGGCAGGGCTCAGCAGGAAGGTGGCTCGCACCCGCCCCATAGGCGTGGTGAAGGGGTAAAATGTTAGACTTCGAGCAGGGGTTGTGGGAAAAGGGATTCCGGCTCGTAGCCGGGGTGGACGAGGCCGGGAGGGGACCCTTGGCCGGACCGGTGGTGGCGTGTGCGGTGGTGTTGCCGGCCTGGACTTCCGTGCCGGGGCTGGACGACTCCAAGAGGCTTTCTCCCTCACGGAGGGAGGAACTGTACGATGTGGTCAGGAAGGTAGCCTCGGCCGTCTCGGTGGCGAGGGCCGAGCCCGAGGAGATAGACCTGCTGAACATCCACAACGCCACGCTTTTGGCCATGAAGAGGGCCCTGGAAGGCCTTGACCTCAGGCCGGACTACGTGCTCGTGGACGGGAGGTTCCTTCCCGAGGTGGACCTCCCGGGGGAGGCCGTGGTGGGAGGCGACGGGAGGTCGGCCTGCATAGCAGCGGCCTCCGTGGTGGCCAAGGTCGAGAGGGACAGGCTCATGGCCGAATACGACAGGATATATCCGCAGTACGGTTTTGCGAAGCACAAGGGATATCCGACCCCGGAGCACTTGAGGGCCCTCAGGGAGCACGGCCCCTGTCCCATACACAGGAGGACGTTCAGGGGGGTAATTACCATATAAGCCAACCCTTGTCCATTCCCAAAAAGCGAAAGCATAGGTGAGACAGGAAACATGGTCGTGACCCTGTGCAGGTGCAGGCTCTTCCCCCACGACCCAGGGGACCGTACCCTGCGTCAGGTACGACATAACGGTGTAAGATTGACGATTTGGATAGTAAGTTATCCAAAATGGTGCAAATTTGGATAGTATAGTATCCAAAAAGGCAGAAGATGAAGGTATCGGAGATAGTGGACCAGAACCCATGGTGGGCCGAGGGAGAGGAGTTCGTCTCCCATGACCTCCACCTGAGCGGGGCCGAGCCCGTATTCTTCAGGAGGCGCCCCTTAGAGATGGTCCCTGGAGGGATCTACATCCTGAGGGGGCCCCGCCAGGTGGGGAAGACCACGTACTTCAAGGAGACGGTAAAGGAACTTTTAAAGAGGGGTGTACCACCCCGAAACATCCTCTACCTTTCCGTGGACTTCTTCACATCGAGGAGGGAGCTGAGGGGTGCCCTGAACTATTTCTTAGGGACGACCGTCGAGGCCGAGAGGGTGTACCTCCTCTTCGATGAAGTCACCGCCATCCCCGACTGGAACCTGGAACTCAAGCGTCTTGCAGATCAAGGGGTGACCCGTCGGGCGGTCGTCCTCTGCAGCGGCTCGAGCGCTCCCCGGCTCAAGGAGAAGGCGGAACTTCTGCCGGGCAGGGGACTTGAGGGGAAGGAACGTTACATCAAGCCTTTGAGCTTTAGAGAGTTCGTCCTGCAGATGGCCGGTTACCTTGCGGAGGTGGTCCGCTCGGAAGAGCTGGCCGGGAGGCTCGGGAAGTTACGACCGGTGCTCTCCGGATGTGAGGTGGACGTGGAAGCTTCTCTCGAGGAGGTGAGGAAAGCTGTATCCGAACTTCTGCCCTACAAACGTGAACTCCAATACCTCTTCGGACTTTACCTGACCACGGGTGGTATTCCCCTCGTGATTAACCATTACCTGAGGAACCGTTACGAAAGGTCCCGGGAGGGGATAGACCCCCAGGTCGCCGAGGTCTTCGTGAGGAGCGTGCTCGGGGACCTCACCCAGCTCAAGCGTCAGGAGACCGTGGCCAGGGAGATTCTGAAGGAGCTTATCGTGAGGTACGGCACCAGATACAGCTTCTCGACCCTCTCCCATGAGATCGAAAGGAACCATGCGACGGTCATAGATTACCTGACGCTCATGCAGGAGTCCTTCGTCCTCTTCGTCCTATATGCCTACGACTTCGGACGTGACGAAGTGAAGGACAAGGGGGATAAAAAGGTCTACTTTCTGGACCCCTTCATCTACTATTCGGTGAAGAGCTACCTCAGCGGACGGGGGGTCTGGGAGGTCATCACCGAGACCTTGGGTGACGAGGAGCTGTTGGGAGGGATAGTGGAGGGTGTGGTCCTATCCCACCTCCTAATGCACGGGGAGGTCCCGTACCTGCGGAAGGGGAGGACCTTCCTCTGGTACTACTACGGTAGGTCAGGACGGGAGCTGGACGCCATGTTGCGGCTGAGGAGGGGATTCCGGGGGATCGAGGTCAAATATCGGGCCAGGGTGGACGAACGGGACATAAGGAAGGTTACACCCGTTCGGGATTACATCCTGCTCAGCCGGGACGAAGTGGACGGAGGAAAGGATCTGCTCGTAGCCCCCGTGGATATCTTCCTCTCGCTCCTGCCAGTATCCGAGGGGAACATCTGAATGCTGACTCAGGGAGGCCCTTCTCCCTGCCAAAAAACGGGGATTCCTCTCACTTGACTTCGGTCCCGATAGGGGAGATATTAAAGGTACGAGATGGGCTTAATAGATGAGAACTTCAGACGATATCCCGTAAAGTACGTGCTCCAATGCGGCCTGGCTGGGCTCACTATGGCGGCGGTGCTCCTGTTCCTCGACGCCCTATCACATACGGCCATAGTAGCTTCCCTGGGAGCGAGCTTCTTCATAGCCTTCACCATGCCCAAGACCCAGGCTTCAAGGCCCAGGCCCCTGATAGGCGGATATCTTATCGGTATGTCCACCGGTAGCCTCTGCAGCATGTTGGCGGATATTTGTACCTTCGTGGGAGGATCGTACATCCTCTTCGGGGCCTTAGCAGTGGGCGTGGCCATATTCCTTATGGTGGTGACGAACACCGAACACGCCCCGGCGGCTGGTATAGCCTTGGGGTTGGTGATAAACGAATGGGACGGTTGGACGCTCCTTTTTATACTCGGAGCTGTGGTCTTCCTGACGGTGGTTAAAAGGCTTTTGAGGTCGGTGCTCATAAACCTAATATAGGGAGGGCATATGGCGATAAAGGAGGCCGAAAAGATATGGTTCGACGGAAAGTTCGTGGACTGGAGGGAGGCCAAGATCCATGTCCTATCCCACGTGGTACACTACGGTTCGAGCGTCTTCGAGGGGATAAGGTGCTACGACACCAAAAAGGGTCCGGCCTGTTTCAGGCTCAGGGACCACATGGATAGGCTCTTAGGTTCGGCCAAGATATACCGCATGGAAAGTCCCTACACCAAGGAGCAACTCGTAGAGGCCGCCCTCGAGACCGTCAGGATCAACGGCCTCAGGGAGTGCTACATAAGGCCCATAATATTCAGGGGATACGGTTCTATGGGGGTGGACCCGACCGACTGTCCCGTGCACACCGTGATAGCTGCATGGGAATGGGGCAAGTACTTAGGCCCCGAAGCCTTGGAACGGGGCATAGACGTCTGCACGTCATCATGGAGCAGGGCCGCTCCCAACACCTTCCCCACCCTCGCCAAGGCCGGAGGTAACTACCTCAACTCCCAGCTCGTGAAGATGGAGGCCAGGGTGGACGGCTACGCCGAGGGCATAGCCCTGGACTCCTTCGGGTACGTGAGCGAGGGGAGCGGCGAAAACGTTTTCATGGTCAAGAACGGCGCCATATTCACCCCCCCATCGTCCGCCGCCATACTCCCCGGAGTGACCAGGCACTCCGTGATAGTCCTCGCAAGGGACTTGGGGTTCAAGGTGCGCCAGCAGCCCATACCCAGGGAGGCGCTCTACATAGCGGACGAGGTCTTCTTCACGGGGACCGCAGCGGAGATAACCCCGATCCGCTCGATAGACAAGATAGTGATAGGGGACGGGAGGAGGGGTCCCATAACCCAGAGGCTCCAGGAGGAGTTCTTCGCCCTGCTTTCGGCCGAGAAGGAGGACAGGTACGGCTGGCTGACGTTCGTGTACCAGTAGAAAGGAGAGGATATGAGGGAATATACCGTAGCGGTCGTCGGGATAGGGATGGTGGGGAGGGAGATGGTGAGGGTACTGAGGCAGAGGAACTTCCCCATAAAAAAGCTCAGGATATTGGCCAGGAGGGAAAGGGACGAGGAGATAGACGGCCAGGTGTACCACGTGGTCCCTGCGTCCCTGGAGGCCTTCGAGGGCGTGGATATAGCCTTCTTCGCTGGGACCGAGGGAGCCAAAGGTGCCTCCCAGCAGTTCGGTTGGGGGGCCGTGGAGAAAGGGACGGTAGTCATAGACAACGGCAGCGACTTCAGGATGGACCCCAGGGTCCCACTCGTGGTCCCGGAGGTCAACCCCGATGCCCTGAGGGAACACCGGGGCTTCGTGGCTAACCCGAACTGCTCCACGATACAGATGGTCGTGGCCCTTGCACCCCTCCACAGGGTCGCGAGGATAAAGAGGGTCGTGGTCTCCACGTACCAGGCGGTCTCGGGCACCGGGACCGCGGCCGTAAGGGAACTGGAGGAGCAGGCCAGGGCCTGGGCCGAGGGCAGGGACTTCCCTCCGCCCGATGTCTATCCCCACAGGATAGCCTTTAACCTCTTTCCACACATAGGCTCCCTGGGCAAGGAGTTTCCGGGATATTACAGCGAAGAGGTCAAGATGATAAGGGAGACCAGGAAGATCCTCGGGGAGCCGGACATGGCCATAACGGCCACCTGTGTGAGGGTCCCCGTGTTCAACGGCCACGCCGAGGCCATAAACGTACAGTTCGAAAGGCCCATATCCCCGGAGGAGGCGAAGGAAATCCTCGAGGACGCCCCCGGGGTGGAGGTCGTGGACGATCCCGAGGAGGCCCTCTACCCAACCCCCGTGGATGCCTCGGGAAGGGACCCGGTATATGTAGGAAGGATAAGGAAGGACCCCTCGGCGGAGAACTCCCTGGACATCTTCGTCGTGGCGGACAACATAAGGAAGGGAGCCGCCCTCAACGC
>QNCW01000170.1 GCA_003645885.1 Candidatus Latescibacterota bacterium
ACGGTGGAGGATACTATAACCGTCCGGGAATGGCTGACGGTCGGGCCCTTCTCGGTCGGCACCAGGGAGGGGTACATAGACCCCTTGGCGGACCAGGGTGGGGAGGAGGCGATCAGGCCCTACGAAGGCATGGAGCATCCCAGCATCATGGCGCAGGGCGGCGTGGTCAGGTGGAGGAAGGTGGAATCCGAGGATGGGGCGTTGAGGGTTTGGTACGAAGATGTGGATGTGGACTGGGATGCCCTTCAGGCCCACCACGGTTGGGCGGGTAGGAGGGGAGTGGCCTACGCATATGCCGAACTGGAGGTCAGGGGCCGAAGGAGGACCCTGATACTGACGGACAAGGTCGGGGCTTTCTGGTTGAACGGACGGATGTACTACGGGGACGTATATGGATATAGGAGGGGCAAAGTCAGGACCTTCGTCCCTGTGGTCCTCAGGGACGGGACCAACCGCATACTTCTGAAGTTCGGGGTCTGGGGAGGAGTCTGGGAGAAGGAGAGGAAGATAATATTTAAGATCCTACCAGTCCACGAGCCCTTGGTCTTCAACATCTCTGATGTTACGGTGCCCGACGCCGTGCGGGGGGAGGTGATCGAGGGTTGGATGGCCATACCCCTCATAAACGCCACAGAGGTTCCCCTCAGGAAAGTCCGCCTGAGGGTGGGAGGGGACGAGGTATTCCGCAGGACGGAAACCGTGGTCGGTTTCATGCCTCCCCTCACCATCCAGAAGGTGCCTGTGAGGGTGAAGACCAGGGGTGCTGTGACCACAGAGAAGGATACCCTCTTCTTACCAGTGGTGGCCGAGGTGGACGGGAGGAAGGTTTCCTCCGTCGTGCCCGTCAGGGTGAGGAATTTGGAGGAGGGGTTCAGGACGACATATGTATCGAGCGTGGACAGCTCGGTGCAGGAGTTCTCAGTCCTGCCGCCCAAGGACTTCCACCCTGAGGGCACCTACGGGTTGATACTCGCCCTCCACGGAGCGAGCGTGCCCTCGGGATGGGTCCTGGGGTGTTACGACCCGAAGCCCTGGGCGTTCGTGGTCGGGCCCACCAACAGGAGGCCGTACGGCTTCGACTGGCAGGACTGGGGGAGGATAGACCCGCTGGAGGTTTTGGACGAGATGAAGAGGCGGTACAGGATAGACCCGGACAGGGTCTACCTTACAGGCCACTCCATGGGCGGGCACGGCACGTGGCATGTAGGACTTCACCATCCCGACCTCTTCGCCGCCATAGCTCCGAGCGCTGGGTGGACAAGCTTCAACATATATGTCCCTTTCTTCATGAGGAAAAGTTACATCTACGCCCATCCCAAGCTCCGCTCCATCCGGGACATGGTAATCAGGGAGGACAGGGCCGAGGTCTTCGTGGAAAACGCCCTGAACCTCCCGGTTTTCGTGCTGCACGGCGGGAAGGACGAGGAGGTCCCCCCTATCCACGCCCGGATGATGGTAAAGAGGCTGAAGCAACTCGGATACGAGGTGACCTACAGGGAGGTGCCGGGGAAGAAGCACTGGTGGGATCTAAAGGGTGTCCCGGGCACCGCATGCGTCAACTACCCAGAGATGATGGAGTTCCTGAGAAGCAAGGTGAGGGACGGAGCACCTAAGAAGGTGGTCTTCAAGACCACCGATTTAGCCCTCAACGACGGGATATACTGGGTGAGGATAGATCAGATGGAGGAACTCTACAGGGACGCCCTGATAGTGGCCGAGGTCAAGGGGGACCACGTTATAGATGTGAAAGTTTCTAACGTCGCCGGGTTCACCCTGTTCCCGCCGGAAAGATGGGTGGGGTTGGGAAGGCTGCGGATCCTCGTAAACGGCCACGAGCTCCGGGTGGACCTTAAAAAGTACGGGCCGGTCTCCATACGTAGGGACAAAAAGGGGCGCTTTGCACTCGGTAGGATCAAGCATAAGGGCCTCTGGAAGAGGCCGGGGCTCTACGGGCCGATAAAGCGGGCTTACTTCTCCCCGTTCGTGTTCGTATACGGCACGATTGGGACTCCTGAGGAGACCGAGGTCAACCTCCACTTGGCCAGGACGAAGGCCCAGAAGTGGTGGTACAGGGGGAACGGATGGGTCCGGATCGTGCCCGACACGTCCGTCGACGAGCGGATCATAGAAAACTACAACCTCATCCTCTTCGGAGGGCCCGAGTCCAACCTCGTAACCCGGAGGATCAACGACGAGCTTCCCATACGCATAGAGGGTGGGAGGATAGTGCTGGGCGAAAGGACGGTCCCGGGGGAGCACCTCGCTCTCAAGGAGGTATACCCCAACCCCCTAAATCCCGAAAGGCTCGTGCTAGTCAATGCGGGCACGGACTTGGAGGGAACCAAGCTCACTGGAGCCTTGGATGCCCTCTATGCCTCCTCCGGCCTTCCTGACTACATAGTCTACGGGAAAGCCATAAGGACCGAGGGATGGGGTGGTGTCGTCGCCGCCGGGTTCTTCGATGTAGAGTGGAAGCTCGCCCCATCGTTGGGGTTCTTCGGACCTTAGGATTTTGCTTGACCTGAGGTCGGATTGTTGTTATCTTAAGGAGTTTGGAGGATGGGAGGACAAAACGGAAAGGAGGACGAACGATGGCGGTCGCTGAGCTTTCCTTCGGGACTAACCCCTACCTCAAGGAGGTGGACGGGCATCACCTTCTCAACCTGAAGGATGTGCTGTCCGTCGCCGACAGGGAGGAGTTCGGGGTCTTAGCTGCGAACAGCATAAGGCCGGAGATAGTCAGGGGCGTGCTGAGGGCGGCCTTCGACCTCAACTCCCCGGTAATAATCCAGGTCGCAGAGTCCCAGGTGGGATACGCCCTTAAGGGCTGGTTTTCGGGGGACGAGGCGCAGAGGCTGAACTCCTTCTCCGAGTTCGTGGCCGAGGAGGTGGCGAGGCTGTATAAGGAGAAGGGGTACATGGTCCCAGTGGCCCTCCACCTCGACCACCTCCAGAAGCAGGACGAGCTCGCCTTCCACGCCCTTAAGGCCGGGTTCACATCCGTGGAGCTGGACTTCTCCAAGCAGCCCACCGAGGACAGGGCGGAGGCCGTGGAGTTGAACATACAGCACTGCTCCAAGATAATCCCCGAGCTTCACAAGCACGGGGTCACGATCGAGGTGGAGGAGGGGGAGATAGGGGAAGCAGCAGTCCAGCAGGCGATGAGCGAGGAGGAGATAAGGGCGCAGTTCACCAAGGTCGAACATGCGGTGAGGCTCGTGGAGGGGACCGACCCGGACGCCCTCGCCGTCTTCGTGGGAAGCGCTCACGGATGGTACCTTAGGAAGCCGATAGTCAGCTTCAGGAGGATAAGGGAGATATCCGTCGCCCTTTCGGAGAAGGGCTTCTCCGTGCCCATAGTGCTCCACGGTGGGACGGGTCTGAGCTACGAAGCCTTCCACAAGGCCATAGGGGCAGGTGCCAGGAAGTTCAACTACGCTACGGCCCTCGCCGACATATTCCTCCGCACCATAGCCTCCGAGCCGAGCGGGAAGGGCAAGGAGCTCATAGACAGGATGACCGAGGAGGAGAAGAGGCAGGCCCAGGAGAAGGGCCGCAAGTCCAGGGGACCTCGTTACGTCCTGGGCCAGTTCGCTGAAGAGATAAACGCCTTGGGGGACTTCGTGCTCAAGGCGGCCGAGGATGCAGTTTACGCACACGTCCGGGAGATGATGTCCCAGGCCCTCGGAAGTGCTGAGAAGGCGCACCTGTACGAGGGATACGGGAGGAGCCCGCTTGGATGAAGGGACGGATGCCGAGGGGCACGGCGAAGCCGTGCCCCTCTTTTCATCCCGGACGGACCTTCGCAGTCCCTCCTCGTGCTTCCCTCAGGACCTCCCTCGCCCCCTCCGAGAGTATCCTCCTGTCCGAGCCCACGACCACGAGCCTTGCCCCCTGCTCGGCCCAGAACCTTCCCCTCGAAGGCGTCCCGGCCGCTATCCCTCCCACCTTCCCGTGCCTCCTGCACGAATCCATGACCCTCCGGAACCGGGAGACGACCTCGGGATGGTCCGGGTCGGGGAGGAACCCGAGGGAGAGGCTCATGTCGGAGGGGCCGCAGTAGACCCCCGTCAACCCCTCCACCGAGAGTATCTCGTCTATGCGTTCTACGGCCTCGGCCTTCTCTATCTGTACGAAGACCCCTATCTCGTCGTTCGCCCTTTTTATGTACTCCTCACGGCCCACGTCCAGGGTGGCCATCCAGGGCCCGCACCCTCTTATACCTTCGGGGGGGTACCTCGTGGCCTCTACGGCCCTCTCGGCGGCCTCAGGGTCGCTCACCATGGGGAACACGAGGTTGTATACCCCCACGTCCAGGACCTGCTTCACGACCACGAAGTCGTTCCAGGGGACCCTGACCAAGGCCTCGGTCTTCGAGGCCTTGAGGGCCACTACGAACGTAGGGAGGTTCCAAAGCCCCACAGGGCCGTGCTCCATGTCCAGGAAGAAGAAATCGTAGCCGACCTGGGAGAGGGAGTACACCACCCCAGGGTCCGGGATGGTCACTACGAGCCCGAAGGCCACCTCCCCCCTCGAGAGCTTCTCCTTCAGCTTGTTTAAGGTCATCTTATTCGATCCTGAACCCTAAGCCCACCTCCCCTATGGAATCCGTCCTCACCTTGCCCTCCCTCCTCTCCATCACCCCGGGATGGAGCCTCCTGACCTCGGGGAAGGCCTCCCTCCTGTGGTACTGGCATCCGTTGGACTCCACCCCCATCATGGTGCGTATCCTCGCAGCGAAGCCCACCGAGTGCACGAGAGCGGTCCCGTAGAGCGTGAGGTCCTGCACCGTATAGGGCACGCCCTCCTCCTCGGCCAGACAGACGAAAAGGAGGGCGGACGAATGGCACTTGCAGGTCTTGAGGGCTACCCCCGACCACCCGAGCTGTCTTGCGAGCCTGTAGTCGTCCAAGGTTGCGAGGCTCTCGTCTATCACCACCGGCTTGAGGGAGGAGAGCTTCCTCATGTCCCACCTGTGCAGGGAGAGGTCCCTCTCGGTTGGCTGTTCTAAGTAGAGGACCTCCTCGTAAGTCCTCGGATCTTTCTCCTCGACCTTTTTGAGGTATTCCACCATGTACTCGGGCGATTCGCACTGCTCGTTGGTGTCCACGCTCAGGTACAACCTGTCGTCCCAACCCATACGTCTCCTGACTTCTCTGGCGACCTCGGCCACCTCCAAGGTCCTCCG
>QNCW01000171.1 GCA_003645885.1 Candidatus Latescibacterota bacterium
AGGGACGCCAAGTCCGTGGGGACCTCCCCACCTCCGTTCACCTTCATAAGGAGCTTCCCGTCCGGGAACTCGTGCACTGTGACGGTCCCGGCAGCCCCGTCCTTCCAGAAGGCGAGCTTGCTTCCGGGCTCCGAACTTTCGTAGAGCCTCCTTACGACCTCCCCGTACCCTCCGGACAGCCCAAGCGCCCCGAGCGCCACGGCCCCCCCCACGAGGCCCCACTTCGCCCTCGTCCCGCTGAAGGCCAGAAGGCACGCCCCGAGCGTTAAGTTACAGAGCCCTAAGACCTTCACGGTCCCCCCTGTCCCAAAAAGCGGCATGAGCACGAACCCGGTCCCAGCAGCACCTAAGACAGCCCCTACGGTGTTCGCAGCATATGCTGCTCCCACGCCCCGTCCCACCCCCCCGAGGCCGAGGGCGCACATCCTCGCAACGACGGGCATGACCCCCCCCAAGAGGAACGTAGGGGGAAGCATCAGGACGAAGGCGGCGAGGAACCTTCCCCCCGAATACTCCCACCAGGACCCGCATCCGACGGCCTCGGCCAGCCCCGGAAGGGCCCCGAAGAGGAAGGCGGATAGGAGCCCGAACCCTCCCACCCCGAGCTCCATGGCACCGAAGGCCGCCACAGGGTCCTTGAACCTGTCCGCCCACCTTCCGAAGGCCGCCCCCCCGAGAGCGAGGCCCACGAGGAACGAGGTGAGCATCGTCCCGAAGGCATAGGCAGTGTTGCTCTTAAGGGATATCCCCAAAAGCCTCGTCCAAACCACCTCGTATCCCAAGGCAGCGAACCCCGAGGCGCCGAAGGCCACGAGCACCGGGAGGACCCTCCCACCCCCCTCGGCATGTATCCTCCTCCAGACGGGAACCTCCCCCCCGCTCAAAGCCAAGGCCGCCGCCCCCACGAGGATGTTGAGGACGGCGGCCAAGTACGAGGTCTCCCACACGCCTAAACTTCCCATGGCGAAGAAGGTCGCCCCGAAGCACCCCAGAACCGCCCCTCCCGTGTTCAAAGCGTAGAGCCTCCCCACCCCCCATCCGACCTCCCCCAGGCCCCTGACCAAAAATTTGCTCACCGAAGGAAGCGTCCCCCCCATGAGCACGGTCGGAAGGGCCAGGACCCCGAAGCAGAGGACGAACCTCGTGCCCAAACCCCCTCCCCAGGCGGAATAGACCCTCTCCACAAGGCCGAGGAGCCTCGGGAAGGCTAAGGCGAACCCACCCACCCCGAGCTCCAGATAGGCGTAGAGCCTCAGGGGGTCCGGATGCCGGTCGGCTGCCCTCCCGAACATGTAGCTCCCCAAGGCCATCCCTCCCATGAAGGCGGAAAGCACGGTGCTTGCGGCCCACACCGTGGCCCCGAACGCCACCACCAACATCCTCGTCCACACAACCTCGTATACGAGCCCACATGCCCCTGATACGAAGAACATTCCAGGTACCAGCCACCTCGCAGCCCTCACAACGCCCCTCCTCGGCTAAGGCCCTTTAAAATTAAGGGCATACCACCTATACCTCAGGTATAAGCAGTATGCCCATATCTTCCCTTTCCGCATCGCCCGGAAAGGTCACCTCATCGTGTACTGGCTTATGTTCGCGATCCCACCGGGCTGTGTGAGGGCGTACACGACCAAGTTCACCCCGAACTGGAGTCCCCTCTCCCTGCCGGCCTGGGCCTCGGGACAGGGGTCGCCCCAGTACCAGCTTATGTTCAGGTCGCTGAAGACGACCGCAAGCCTGCCTCGTATGTTTATCCCCTCGAGGTAGTCCACGTTCCCGCCCGTCGCACCTCCCAGGGGAGGCCCGTCGTCGAAGTCGTAGAAGCTGTGGAACAGGGGATGGTCGTTCGGGATCCTGAAGAACTTCGCCTCGGCCCCTAAGGCCTTCTTGAGGATGGCCCTCATCTGGGAGTCGAAGGCGGTCCCCCTCAGGCCCCGCTGAGGGTTGGGCTTCCATTCTTTCTCGGACCCGCTCGGGGGTATGTGCGGAGCGATGTCGTCGCAGAAGAGGAACCCCCCGTTGCGAAGGTACTCCCCGAGGTTCTTTATCTCGGTCTCGCTCAGGTCCATGACAGCGGTGTACCCCGTCATGTATATGAACGGAGCCTCGAAGAGCCTGGGGTCGCTGAGTTCTATCTTGGTCCCCTCTATGCTGGCCCTGAGCTTGGTGTGGTCGTTGATGTACCTTATTAGGTTCGGTATGGCCATAGGATAGGTGTCCACATCCGGGTCCTGGAACTTGTAGGTCACCAGGGTCATCTTGAAGAAGCCCCGGATGTTCCTCTTGTCCTTCGGGTCAGGTATGACGATGGCCTTGTACCGACCTATGTCGAGGTCCTCCACGCTCAGCAGTTCGGTCTTGAGGTTGATGGCCTCCTGCGTGAGCGTGGGGGCCCCTCCGGTCACGTCCACCACCTCGGCTGTCTCCAGATGGAGCTCAGAGGGCTTGGCACCGCTGTAAGCCCCCATGACCTCCCGCATGGTGGGGGATATGGCCCCCATGATGTCCGCACCCAACACGCTCACGTCCGTGGCCACCACCACGTTAGCAAGCTGGGGGGCCTCTGCCTGGGCAAGCACGAACTCCATCTGGACCTCTGATAGCTCCGGCCTCTTGGCCAGCTCGAAGCTCTTCTTGAGGATGGGCGGAGGTGCGACGAACCTTATGTGGTACATCTCCTCCTCCGCCGCACGCCTGGCCAAGCGGACCGAGATGTAGAACGCAGCTCCGTGTATGAGCACGGAGATGAACATTGTCCCTATGAGTCTTAGATGTCTACGAATGGCTCATCCCCCCTTTCGAGAAGGTTTCAACCTCCTCCTCCCTTCTTCTTCGGCGCCGTGGCCACCACCAAATCCGTGCACCCCGCCTTCTTGGCGATGTCCATGGCCTTGACCACCACGCCGTGGTAGGTCTTCTTGTCGGCCTGGATGATTATCATCGTGGTGTTGTCCAGCATCTTCCTCTTCTTAATTATCTCCTCCTTGAGGTTGGCGAACGTCACGCTCTTATGGTTGAGCTTGAGGTTCCCGTCCTTGTCTATCGTTATGAACAGGTTCTCCTTCTCGGGGTTCTCGGCCGTCTCGGCCTCCGGAAGCTTGATGTCCAACCCCGGCGTGATGGCGAACACCGCCGTGACCATGAAGAAGATGAGGAGCTGGAACACGACGTCTATCATCGGGGTCATGTTCAACCCCGCAGTTATCTCTCTGCGCTCCCCGGTCTTACGTTGGATCATGCTCTCACCTCCCTTAGGCGGCCTGCTTCATCCGGCCCCAGCGCCTCATAAGTGCGTCCACGAACAGGTGACCGTAGGGCTCGAACTGTATGGCCTTGGTCGTGGCGCGGCCGTCGAAGTACGCATATATGGCGAGAGCCGGGACCGCTATGGAAAGCCCGGTCACAGTGGTGATCAGGGCCTCCGAGATACCCCTGGCCACTATGGTAGGCTCGCCCAGGCCCTTCTCAGCTATCTGGGCGAACGCAACTATCATGCCCCTCACCGTCCCGAGGAGCCCCAATAGCACCGACGTGCTGGCCAAGAAGTTCACCACATCCAAGTACCTTCTGAAGTATCCCAAGGAGGACCTCTCCACAGTGCCGTTCAGCTCAGCCCTCATCTCCTCTGGGGTCCTCTCCTCTGTGGAGATGAACCTGAACCTCGCTATCCCCTCGGAGAGGACCTCACCCTCCATGCGGCCGAACCTCCTGCACGTCCTCTCCAGTTCGTCCAAGGGTACGTCCCTGTTTATCATATCTATCACTTGATCCGTGATCCTACGAATCTCCTCCACCTTTCGGCTGCGCAGGAAGGTGATGAGCCTCTCGATGAAGAACCCCACCACCATTATGGACCACAGCAACAGAGGGTACATGAACGGGCCACCCTTTTGGAAGTATTCGACGAGTCCTCCCATGGCTTTCCTCCTTTTGAGGTTGCCTCACTTCATCGTGATCGCACGGGCCTCTATGAGGTTCTTAAGCTGGGTTTCGGCGAACTTGACCTGGGGTAGGGCGTTGGGATCGTTCCCGTACTCCTTTATCACCCTTCGGTAGTACTCCGCAGCCTTTTCGTAGTCCTCCATAGCCTGGTAGGAGGCCCCGATGTTCACCAGAGCGCTCACAGCGTATACGCTCCTGGGATATTTCTGGAGCACCTGTTCAAATATCTTTATAGCTTCCTTATACTTCTCCTGATCGAAGAGAAGCTCCCCCTGGCTGTAGAACTTGTACGCACTTATCTCGGCTATGTTGGAAAGCAGCATCTTCGCCCGCTTGACCCTCGGATGGTCCGGGAAGAGCTTTATGAACTTCTCGTATGCGGCCTTCGCCTCCTCGTACCTCTCCTCCCCGTAGTAGTAGTCCCCGAGCGTGAACTGTGCCAGCGGGCCGTAGTACCCATCCCTGAACTCCGCCACCAGCCTCTCAAAGAGGGGCACGGCCTTCTCCTTCTCCCCCTTGTTCACGAAGCACCACGCCCTGGAGTATATGGCGTCGTCCACCCATTCGGACTTCGGGTACTCCTTCTCCACCCTGAGGAAGATCGCATAGGCGTCGTCCCACCTCTTCAGGTTGAAGAGCGCCTCCCCCGCCCTGAACAGGGCCTCCGGTGCCTGTCTGCTCTTAGGGTACCTGCGGACGAACCTCAGGAAAGTCTTGGAGGCGTCCTCCCACTTCCCGAGCCTGTAGTACCCCCACGCACCCAAGTACAGCGCCTGAAGTGCCTGCTTGCTCTCGGGATACTTGCGGTAGTACTCTAAGAAGGCCTCGGTGCTCTTCAACACCGCAGCTTCCTTCTCCTTGGGCTTCCCCTTAAGTTCCTCAAGGTTGGAATAGTAGTAATAAGCCACCCCCATCTGGAACAAAGCGCTCGGGGCGACCAAGGTGGCGGGATAGTCCTCCACTATCTTCTTGTACTGGGCTATCGCATCCAAATATTTCTTCATCTGCATGTAAGAGTTCCCGGCTATGTAGTACCCCGAGGCTACGCTCTCCTCCTTCTTGCTTATCTTCGTAAGCTTCAGGGCGGTCTCTATGCTCTCCTCGTATTTCCCCACCTTGAAGTACACGTTCGCCAGCCTGCCCAACACCATGCTCCTTTCGACGTCGGTCTTGGCCTGGGAGAGGAGGTTGTTGTATATCCTGATGGCGTCCTC
>QNCW01000172.1 GCA_003645885.1 Candidatus Latescibacterota bacterium
AAGTAGAATGGGGAACTCAGATGGGTCCCCACGTTCCCCACCAAGTTCACCTCGCTCACCTCGCAGGAGACGCCCTTAAAAAGCCCACTGGTGAACGCCTGCTCGTGGGTCCAGTACGGCCTCACCACGGGATGTGGAAGCCCCTGGAGCCTCGGTATCCCCATCTCGACCGTGTGGCTGAGGTCTACGACGACCATAGCTTCCCTCTAAGGTATATCCCCAGGTCCACTGCCCCTAAGACCAGGAACCCCGACCGTCCGTGGAGCAGGGAGGGGGCCAGGACCGAGCCGGCCCTGAGCCTCACGAGGTTGGCGAGAGGAGCACGCAGCATGCCCCCATGAGGACCTTCCTTCCCATCGTCCCGAGGTCACATCCTGGCCACGACGCCCCTCACGAGCACGACGAGCTTGGGCTCGGCCTTCTTCACGGTCGCTATAAGCTCCTGTATGTGCACGGGTTTAAGGGCATCGGGGAAGCATTCGTCCGAGATCACCGTGAACCCCAGGACCCTCATCCCTGCGTGCTTGGCGACTATGACCTCCGGAACCGTGGACATCCCGACCATGTCGGCACCTATAGCCCTCAAGAACCTGTATTCGGCGGGGGTCTCGAGGCTCGGGCCCGTGACGGCCACATATACCCCCCTCCTGAGCTTTATCCCGAGCTCGAGGGCTACATCCTCTGCTAAGGCTATCAGCTTCCTGTCGTAGGGCTCCGACATGTCCGGGAAGCGGGGACCGAGCTGATCGTCGTTCGGGCCTATGAGCGGATTGTCGCCCATGAGATTTATATGGTCAACTATGACGACTATGTCCCCCGCCCTGAAGTTGGGGTTCATGCCGCCGGCTATATTCGACACGATCAGGTCCTTCGCCCCCAAGGCCCTCATGACCCTGACGGGGAAAGTGACCTGCTTGAGGGTGTACCCCTCGTACCTGTGGAACCTCCCCTGCATCATCACGACCTTCTTGCCCTCGAGCCTCCCCAGAATCAACCTTCCCGCGTGCGTCTCCACGGTAGAGACCGGGAAGTGGGGTATGTCCTCGTAGGGGATCACCTCCTCCTTCTCCACGTGCTCCGCCAACCCTCCGAGGCCCGTGCCCAGTATGACCCCGAGCTGCGGCTTGAAGTCGGTCCTGGAACGGATGTACCCTACCGCCTCGTCTATATGCTCCCTCAGCTCCATGTCCCTCCTCCCTGAGAGCAACCTCCAGGCGAGCCTTATTCCCCTGTCAACCGAGTCGTCCAAGAACTTCCTTCCCAACACCTTCTACCTCCACCACCTTGTCCCTCGACTTATGTCCTGCCACCACCCTCACTTCCGAGCGGGCGACCCCGAAGGCTTCGGCCAAAATCCTGACCAACCTCTCGTTCGCCTTACCCCTCTCAGGAGGGGCTGCCACCCGGACGACCAAGGTTCCGTCCGGAGAGAAGCCCTCTATCCTCTCCTCCTTGGCCCTCGGCTTGACCCTCACCCTTATACGCATGATCCTTTTGAGTATAAGATTTTTCTTAGATGCTGTCAAGGTACTTGACAAGATGAAGGATTTTATGTATACTTTGCTCCTAAAGCCGAAGTGGCGGAACTGGAAGACGCGGCGGACTCAAAATCCGCTGGAGCTCGCCTCCGTGGGGGTTCGACTCCCCCCTTCGGCACTATTAGGGTTCTGCGAGCTAAAGAGTTGGACGTGATAGGAGGAATGGGTTGAGGAAATAGGGAAGGGAAGTTAACAAAATAAGAAACCCGATTTAAATCTCCGGAGGAAGATTGGGCCATGTCTTTTAGAGCTTAATAAAGTCTAAGGACATGGCCTATTTTATTTGGCAGGGTAAAATAGGAGAGTAAACTTAGAACTGGACTTTGGACAAAATAATCCTGTTCCGGCGACAGGCCAGGTTCCACACAGGTCCCTTGCAAGCCAAGGCTGAAAGTAGGCTATACTTTCGCAGATTTCGGGGTTCAAATAAACCCGCAAATGGAATTACTTTAAGCCCATAAGTTCCCTTACCTTCTCCATAGTAGCCTCGGCCTCGGAGCGGGCCCTGCGGGCGCCTTCCTCCAATACTTCCTCTATATATCCTTCCCTTGCCTCGGCCTCACGCCTCCTCTCCTGGATGGGACCCAGGAACTCCGAGAGCTTCTCCGCAAGCCTCCCCTTGCACTCCACGCATCCGAGCCTTGCCGCCTTGCAGTCCTCCTCTATTTCCAAGACTTCATTAGGGTTATAGAGCTTATGGTATAAGAACACGGGACATCCCCTAACCTCGGGGTCCCCCGGGTCCTCCTTCTTTATCCTCATGGGGTCCGTGAACATAGTTCGGACCTTTCCCTTCACCGAATCCGGTGGGTCCGATAGGTACACGACGTTCCCCAAGGACTTACTCATCTTCCTTCCGTCGAGGCCCGGTAGCCTGGGGACCTTGGTGAGTATGGGCTCGGGCTCGGGGAAGAACTTCCCGTAGAGGTGGTTGAACCTCCTCGCTATCTCCCTGGTGAGCTCTATGTGGGGGACCTGATCCTCGCCCACGGGGACCGCGTCCGCCCTATATATCAGGATATCGGCAGCCTGGAGCACGGGATACCCCAGAAGCCCGTAGTTTATCTTCGTGACCTCCTCCTCATCCTCTATGAGTCCCATGGCCCTCGCCTGCTCCTTTATGGTAGGGTTCCTTACGAGCCAGGGGGTGGGGGTTATCATGGAGAAGAGTAGGTGAAGTTCGGCATGTTGCTTCACGTCGGATTGGACGAATATCGTCACCCTCTCCGGGTCCAAACCGGCGGCTACGTAGTCCAGGGCCACCTCTTTGGTGATCTTCCTAACCTCCTGGGGATGTTCGTATTCCGTGGTGAGGGCGTGCCAGTCGGCTATCATGCAGAACATCTCGTAGTCCTCCTGGAGGGCGACCCAGTTCCTGAGGGCCCCCTCGTAGTTGCCTAAGTGGAGCCTGCCCGTGGGCCTCATCCCGCTCAGTATCCTTCCCTTCATCGCTCTCCCCTCAGTCCATGAAGAGGTACGGTTTCCAGCTCGGGTCCGGTTCCCCCACGAATGCGTGGACGAAGTAGAGGAAGTTGGGCCTTTTGGGGGGACGGATGAGCTTCATGCCGGCCTGTTCGGGGGTGCGGTTGCCCTTCCTGTTGTTGCACCGAACGCAGCAACACACCAGGTTCTCCCAAGAGTCCTTGCCGCCCATATCCTTGGGGATAACATGGTCCACCGTCATAGGTCCCTGGGTGGTGCCGCAGTACTGGCACCTGTGGCCATCCCTCCTGAGGATGTTTCTCTTGGTCAAAGGGATATCGTTTCTGGGTTTGTGCACGTACATCCATAGCCTCACCACGCTCGGAAGGGGAAAGGCCCTGGACACCGTGTGCACGGTTCCGGCCTCCTCCACGACCTCGGCCTTGCCCAAGAAGACCATCACGAGGGCCCTTTTGGCGGAGCATATGCTGAGGGGTTCGTAGTTCTGATTGAGGACCAATACCTTACGGTTCAACATCCTTGCCCCCGTCCGTAAGTTCCCTGAGATATTCCCAGAAAGGTCCCCTGAGTTCCTCCCTCATGAGGGCGAACTCGACGGTGGTCTTCAGGTACGAGAGCCTATCCCCTACGGTGTACCATCTTCCCGATATTTCGTATGCGTAGACCACCTTATCCTTGGACATCCTCTTTATGGCGTCCGTAAGTTCGAGCTCCCCCCTCTCCGAGTACGGGGTCCTCTCTAAGACATCGAATATGTCTGGTTCCAAGATGTACCTTCCCAGAAGGGCAAGGTTCGAAGGAGCCTCCTCGGGCTTGGGTTTCTCGACCAGGTCCTCCACGAGATGGACCTCGTTGATGGGCTTGCCCTTTACGACACCGTACTCCGAAACCTCCTGAAGGGGCACCCGCTGGACGGCCAATATGGAGGCGCTATACTTGTCGTAAAGTTTCATAAGCTGGGCGAGGCACGGCTCCTCGGAGACCACGAGGTCGTCCCCGAAGAGCACGGCGAAAGGTTCGTTGCCTATGTGATATTTGGCCTTAAGGATGGCATGGCCCGTGCCCAAGGCCTCCTTCTGGCGTAGGTAGTGTATGTCCGCCATCTTCTCTATGTTCTCCAAGGTCTCCAACATGGCCGTCCGTTCCCTTTCCTTGAGCACCTGGTTCAGTTCGAAGGACTTGTCGAAGTGGTCCTCTATGGCCCTCTTCCCCCTGCCGGTGATTATGAGGATGTCCTCTATCCCGGAGGCCACTATCTCCTCCACGATGTACTGGATGGCGGGCTTGTCGACTATCGGTATCATCTCCTTGGGGAGGGCCTTGGTGGCCGGTAGGAACCTCGTGCCGAGCCCCGCCGCAGGAATCACGGCCTTCCTAACCCTCATGTTCTCCCCCTTCAATCCTTCCTCTCGCAGGTTATCCTTCCCGTGTGGTCTATACGCCAGACCTCCAAGGTCCCGTCGCCGTCGAAGTCCCTGAGGGCCTCAGCTCGGGCTTCGAAGGTGAAGCTGTCGGCGTGGACGATGAAGTAGCGGAAGACGGCGTCGGGCATAGTGCGGAAGCCTAAGGAATCCAGGGAGGAAGCGTAAGTTCCGTGGGCCGAACGGTATCCTTCCTGAAGTTCCCTGATCCGGCCGAGCTCGTGTTCCACCTCCGTGGACCTCGCCTTGAAGGAGGCGCCTCCCCGGGTGAACTTGTCCAAGTTCAGGGTCAGAAGCAGTGCTATTGTGGCCAGAAGTATCATTATCTCCCAAAACGTCGAACCTCCCCGCATGGCTCAACGCCCAAGGCGGGCAAGCCAGAACATCAGGAAGGCCACCGCGGCCCAGAGGAGGACGAGCCGGGCCAAGCTCGTCCCCCTCGTATCGGCGCGCAGCCTCCTGAACCTGATCTTATCCCTTCGTCCCCTTATTCGGAACTCCCTCATCGTAAAAAAAACAGCTTCATCTCAGGCCCAAGGTCCTCTTAGCCTCCTCGCTCATCCTGTCGGGGGTCCACGGTGGGTCCCAGACGAGCTCGACGTGGACGTCCTTCACGCCCTCCAAGGACCTTACGGCGTCCTCGGCCTGGCGGGCTATCCAGGCGGAGAGGGGACATCCCGGAGCCGTCATGGTCATCTTGACCCGCACGTCCCCGTCCTCCACCTTGACCTCGTAAACCAGGCCG
>QNCW01000173.1 GCA_003645885.1 Candidatus Latescibacterota bacterium
GACCACCCCAGGCTCATCCGGAATAGGTAACTCAACTTCTCCTCCGGCGTGCTTTATAACTATGACATCGCTTACCGGCTCCCCCTTTATGTATCGCTCAACCTCAAAGGTGACATAGGTATACATGTAAAATCGTCCGCCGCTCTCCCACCTTGAAGTCACATCCACCGTCTTTCCTATGACTATGATGTCTGCCTCCTTGACCATCTCCTCCAAGGTCATACCCTCTACAGCTCCATAGGCAGGCTTTGAGGCGAACACCACAGCTAAAAGCCCGAAACACCAGGCCATCGTGAGAATACCCTTTCTCATTGCTCCTCCCTCCCTTCTGGCTTAACACAGGTGTATTACCTCCACCCATGGGCCTATCCCGATGCCTTTACTACTCTGAAAATAGGATGCTATTTTCATCAGCGGTGGTGAACTGAAGGTTCATGGACAACTTTGATGATATTAAGATAAAAAAGCTGCCCTTGTCAAGGGGAAATTCTGTCTCCCTTGACCTGAAGGGAAGCTTGTGGTATATTCGGCCCAAAGGTTCCAGATGAGAGCGGGGGAGCTCTTCTCCGAGGTCGTAATGCCCGAGGACGGGGATGACAGCGCACCTTAAGGTGGATGTGGGCCATTGCTGGAGGGCAGGGGGACGGGCTATAAGGGAGGCAAAAGAGCGCCTTTTCTGCGTGCACAATCACCGGGACGAGGACGAACATCTCGTGCCAGGGGAGGGCACGATAGACCGGACCAAGGTGGTCCAAGCTTTAAGGCGAAGCGGACCACAGAAAGGCTGCTTTCGGCTTAAATAAGCCTCAAGGAGCTCCGAAGGAAGGAGGGATCAAGGCCATGGGAAAGGGGAAATTAGGGATCTGCGTGGTGGGTTTAGGGATAGGATACGCGCACGCAAGAAACTACAGCAAGATGGAGGACGTGGACCTCTACATCTGCGATGCAGACCGAGCTAAGGTAGAACGTGCCAAAGCTGAGCTTGAGGTGAAGGGGACCTTCGGGACCATAGACGAGGTTTTGGAATCCCCGAAGATAGACGCCGTGGATATCTCCCTTCCCCACGATATGCACAAAGACGTAGCTGTGAAGGCAGCGGAGGCGGGGAAGCACATCATGGTGGAGAAGCCCATCGCTCGCAACCTGGCAGAGGCCGACGAGATGATAGAGGCGGCTGAGAGAGCTGGGGTAAAGCTCATGGTGGCCGAATGGCAGAGGTTCGCGCCCAGCATCGTAAAGGCACGGGAGTTCATCGGTGAGGGCCTTTTGGGAGAGGTGTTCCTCGTGTGCGTGTATCAACTCGGTTTCGTGAGGATAACCGGCTGGCGGCTGAGCAAGGAAAGGACGGGAGGTGGGAACCTCATAGATTCGGGCATCCATGCGGTGAACGCCCTTCGTTCCTTAGGGGGTGCGGACGTCGAAATCGTCTTTTCGCAGACGACCCGTCTCGTGCTGAAGGAGATGGAGGGCGAGGATACGTCCGTGACCGTGGTCCGGTTCAGGAACGGTGTGGTGGGAAATCTGATCACGAGCTGGGGGATTTCCACCCCTGGACCGCATGCATATTTTACCGTCTACGGCACAGACGGAAGCCTCTGGGAACAATTGGGCGACGATGGCGGACTGTACATCAGATCGTCCAGATTGCCCGAGGCGGACGAGGAACCCGTGAAGGTGGACCTCCCCAAGGTAAGCGGTTTTGAAGCTGAATGTCGCCACTTCGTGGAGTGTATCCTTGAGGACAAGGAGCCCATAACAGGTCCGAGGGAAGCCAGGGCGGACCTGGAGTTGGTGGTGGCCGCCTATAGGTCGGCCGAGACGGGCATGCCCGTGAGATTGCCCCTATAGAAGTGCAGGCCGATTGTGAAGCTGCGAAGGAGGAGGGGGAGTTCGGAACCGGATAGAGAGCTCGTGGGGGATGTCCCCCGCTCAGTAAGAAGGGAGGTGGCTGGAGATGGTCCTTGGCAAGCCCGAGGTCGTGGAACTGAGGAAGCCCGATGTGATAGAAGAGATAACCATCTCAATAGTTGAAGGGCTCGAAAGGGGGGAGGTAGAGGCGCATTACGTCACGCCAGGGGACCCTGCTGCGAGGTTCCCGGTTGAGGACGAACTCATAGGGGTGGGCTTCCATCCTTTCTGCGAGGTGGCGTACATCGCAAGGGGTAAAGGGGTAGTGGCCATAGAGGGGAAAAAGTTCGAGGCAAGGCCAGGAGACCTCTTCATCGTCAAGCCCTACGAACTCCACGGGATAAAGCCCGACAGCGATGATCCCTTCGATATAGCCTGGTTCGGCATATATCCCAAGGAGATGGCGGGATGGGTTTCCATGTACCTTTGGAGGGAAGGAAAGAGCGAGAAGCCCAAGATACATCTCAGTAGGGCATACGAATTTTGGGATATGCTGAGCCATGTCCTGGAGGAGATCGCATTTCATGGGTTCAAACACGAGATCGTGCTCAGGGCCGAGCTGCTACAATTGTTCGTCGCCTTTGCCAGGCAGGTGAGGTTCGTTACGGGCGAGGAAGAGCCACCCGACTTCGGGAAGGTCCTGCTGAGGCGGGACAGGAAGAGGTGGAGGCAGGCCGTGGAAGCTGCTGTAGAGTTTGTAAGGGGGAACTATTGGAAAAGGATAGACTTGGAGACGATCGCCCGGCTTGTCCGTATGAGTCCCAATTACTTCTGTGAGGTCTTCAAGGCCGAGACCGGCCTCACCTTCATGGAGTACCTCACCAGGATAAGAATGGCGAAGGCCAAAGAGCTTTTGAGGGGGACGGAGCTTACGATCTCCGAGATCTCCGAAAGGGTAGGGTACGAGAGCATCCACTATTTCAGCAGGCTCTTCAAGGAGAGGGAAGGTATGTCGCCGAAAGAGTATAGGGAAGTTGTAAGATAAGGCAAAAGAAATTAAAATATGCTAAAGACCCTCCGAGGTCCATTTGTTATATTGTGGACAGGAATGTGGGGCCCCGACCGAATCGGATACAAGTTCCGCATCATCTCCTATATCGGGGCTACAACTTCTGTGGAAAGGGCTGTCCGTACAATTGCCCGCACGTGGAACGCTACGAGCCTCCCAAGGGGCTTTTGAAGCAGTACGTTGAGGCTTTCTGGAAGGTGGTGGAGAACATAGACCAGCTCAGATAGGAGGAAAAGGGATGGGGAAGAAACCGAACATAATGATCTTCATCATGGACACCCAGAGGGTGGACAACCTCTCCTGCTACGGCTACGCTAAGAAGACTACCCCGAACTTGGAGAGGATAGCGGAGGAGGGCACACTTTTCCTGAACAACATCACTCCTGCTGTCTGGACGCTGCCCTCCCACGCCTCGCTCTTCACAGGGATGTACCAATCCTCGCACGGGGCAGGGGCGTCGTGCGACTTCCTCCCGGGAAGGCCGGCCACCTTGGCGGAGGTCCTGAGTTCTGAGAGCTACAGGACCGTGGCCTTCTTCGGAAACGAGTGGGCGGCCATCACCGGTAAGGGCTTCAAGGAGATATGCTTAGTCAAGAAGGTGGACCCCGAGAATCCCGACAAGGGCTCCCTCCACAGGGCCAGGATGGTCATAGATTGGCTTGAGAGGAACTACGACGGCAAGGAGCCCTTCTTCATGTTCGTCCAGTTCATGGAGCCCCACCTCCGCTGTTGGCCCCCCGAGCCCTTCAGGAGCAAGTTCCTCCTGGAGGACGTCACGGAGGAAGAAGCAAGGAAGGTCAACCAGGACCCGAACTTGGTGCGGGCAGGGAAGGTGCGGATGAGCAAGAGGGACTGGGCCATATTGAGGTCGCTTTACGACGGGGAGACAGCCACCCTGGACCACAGGATCGGGCTCATCCTTGACTACATGAGGGAGCGGGATATATTGGACCGAACCCTCCTTATAGTCACTGCCGACCACGGGGACATGAGGGGGGAACACGATTACATGGGAAGGTTCCAGCTTATGGGCCACCACCTCTGCGTGTATGAGGAGCTCATCCACGTGCCCTTGATCGTCAGGTACCCCGAAATCTTCCCCCCAGGGATCAAGGTGGATGCCCTGGTCCAGACCCTCGACATATTCCCCACCATAGTCGAGCTCTTAGGAATAAGGGACGAAAGGCTGGAAGGCCAGCTTCAAGGGCGTAGTCTTCTTCCCGCCCTCAGGGGAGAACATGTGAGGGAATGGGCCCTCACGGAGTACCAAAAGAGCCTCCTCATGTCCGACAGGGTGATGATGGTGGATCCGGACGTCGACTTCAGGATGTTCAACAGGTGGCTGAAGTCTTATCGGACCTTGAGGTACAAGTACATCTGGGCTTCGGACGGTAGGGACGAACTCTACGACCTATCCGAGGACCCGGGGGAGAGGTGCAACTTGGTGGACGAGATGCCGGAGAAGGTGGAGGAGATGAGGAGGCAATTGGAAAGCTTCCTGCTTTCGCTGGAGATGCACGATTACGGCGACAAGCTGCACAGTTGTAAGAAGGCAGAGAATCTGAAGAGGCTCAAGGCCTGGGGCTTCTACAGGGAGATCGAGAGGTGGCCGTGAAACTGCGGGCCGTTTGAGGCGTTTGTGAAGGAAGGATGATGCTGGACAGGGTCGCAGAAGCCGTGCCCTATCGCATCGTAGAGGTGAGCGGCACGCCTTACGAACGGGGAACGGTGTACGGAGAGGCTATAAAGGATATGTTGCCCCGCTTCCTGAAGAAGGAGTTCTACGACCGCTGGTGCGACGGGGAGAAGATGAGAGGTTTTGGGGGCAAGTGCTTTGAGGCGATGCAGAGGTGGACCCCGAAGGCGGCGGAGTTTGTAAGGGGCTTCTCCGATGCGACAGGACTCTCTCCTGAGGAGCTGGCCATGGTCCAGGCCCACGAGGAGTTCGTCCATGGGGTCCCGGAGCCACATTGTAGCGTCGTGGGCGCAGGGCCCACGGAGACATCCACCGGGAGGGTCTACCTCGGACAGAACTGGGACTGGCGGACATCCATGAACAAGTTCAAGCTACTTTTCAAACAGAGGACCGAAAGGGACCTGAGGGTCTTGACCTACGCCTTCGGGGGGCTCTGGAGCTGCGCCGGGATGAACTCCGCCGGAATAGCGCTCTGCTGGACGAGCGCTTATCATCCC
>QNCW01000174.1 GCA_003645885.1 Candidatus Latescibacterota bacterium
CCGTATCCGGCCTCGCAGAGGGCGGACGACAAGGCCGAGACGCACAGGCTCTGGCACAGGCTTCCGACCCCTGCGTGGAAGTTGCTCGAAAGGGGGTCCCCTACGCTCGAGGAGGACCTCGAAGGCTTCCTCAGCAAGCATGGGCGTGTGGTGGTCCTTCCGAACCACGGGACCGAGGGGAGGGACGTGGAATGCTTCGGTGCGGGGGACGGAAGGCTGTGGGAGCACATAGGTCACATAATGAGTTACGACGATGTGCTCCTGAGGGAGGAGAGGGGGGAACTGAGGTTCGGGGAAGTGAGGTTCTGCCTCAGGGTCCACGTGGCGTGGGATGGGGGGAGGTTCGTGGCCGAATCTGGGTTCGTCCAGGTCGCACCGTCCGAGGACTTTCCCGTGGCCTCGAGGGGAAGGGGGGGAAGGATATCTTCCTTGGCCGAGGTCCTGAGGAACCTCCGCTTCCGAGGTAAAAGGTGGGTCCCGAGCGAGGAGGACGTATCGCTCCTCAGGGAGGTGTCCGAACGGGCCGCCCACGCCCTGAACGAGGGGTTAAAGGAGGGTGAGATGCTGCTGTTTATGGGGCTGGACATCGTCTGTGACTTAGACGACGGGGGGAGGCTCCTGCCCGTCCTACTGGAGGCCAACCCGAGGCCGGCCGGACTTCAGCACTCGAGGTCCCTTGAGGACGGTGAGCTCCTTATAACTTCGGCACTTTTCCGGTACATAGGGAGGTAAACATGGCCTTAAAGTTGCCCGTAAGTAAGTGGCTTTCGGAGATCGAGGACCCGAGCGAAGCTTTGAAGGGGAGGTTGAGGGAGCTTTACGGTGGGGACGCATCCCTCATCTCCGAAAGGCTCCCGCTCTGGAGGAGGGCTTTGGAGGCGTTCGGAGGGGCCTACGGGGACGAGGAGGTCGCCGTCGTCCGCTCCCCCGCAAGGATAAACATAATGGGCGTGCACATAGAGCACAGGGGGGGATGGGTCAACTACATGACCTTCGCAAGGGAGGTGGTGGCCGCCGTCTCCCCGAGGGACGACGACCTCGTGGTCCTCCACAACGCCGATCCGAGGTATCCCCCTCGCTCCTTCAGGATATCCGAGGAACTCCCGCAGCACAAGAGGGGGAGGTGGATGGACTTCATAGAGGAGGCCAGGCCCCCAAGGGGGGACTGGGCGAACTACGTGAAGGCTGCGGTGCTGATGTTACAGGATTTCTTAGGGGAAAGGCCCTTAAAGGGCATGGAGATGGCCGTGGCCGGGGACGTGCCCGAGGGCTCGGGGATGAGCTCCTCCTCCGCCCTGGTCGTGGCCTCTTTAGAGGCCGCTATCTGGGTCAACCGCCTTTCGGTACCTCCCGAGGAGAAGGTGCGCCTCGGGGGGGAGGGAGAGTGGTACGTGGGCACGAGGGGCGGGAGCGGGGACCATGCGGCCATGATATTCGGCAGGAGGGACATGGTCGCCCACATCCGGTTCTTCCCCCTCGAGGTCCAGGAGGTCCCCTTCCCGGAGGGCTACAGGGTCGTGGCCTGCCATTCCATGAGGGAGGCGAAGAAGTCCGCCGGGGCCAGGGACATATTCAACTCGCGCATAGCATCCTATGAGATAGGACTCAGGCTCATAAGGTCCCGCTTCCCGGAGTACAGGGATAAGCTCCATCATCTTAGGGACGTAAATCCTTCCAACCTCGGCGTGGACGTTGCGGAGATATACGGGATGCTCAAGGTCCTCCCCATGACCTGCACCAGGGAGGAGGCCCTCCGGGCCCTTCCAGGCGAGGAGGATGCCTTGGAGAGGGCCTTCCGCACCCACACCCCCCCTCCGGAGGGTTACAGGGTGAGGGATGTTTGCCTCTTCGGCCTGGCGGAATGCGAACGTGGGGAGGTGACGGCGAAGCTTCTGAGGGATGGAAACATGGGGAAGCTCGGGGAGCTTATGTACATATCGCACGACGGGGACAGGGTGGTGACCTACGAGGATGGGAAGAGCAAGCCCTGGTCGTGCCCGGCCACGGACGAATATTTAGAAAGGCTCATCTTGGACTCCCAAAGTCCCGACCCCGAGGTGAGGGAGAGGGCGAAGCTTATGTACCAACCCGGAGGCTACAGGTGCAGCACCGAGGAATTGGACCTCATAGTTGACATATGCAGGAAGGTTCCGGGGGTCTTAGGTGCCGGGCTCACGGGAGCAGGGCTCGGCGGGGTGGTGCTGGCCTTGGCCGAGGAGGGGGCAGAAGGAAGGCTCTACGAGGCCTTGGAGGAGGGGTACTACCGTCCGAGGGGGCTTCCCACGGCTGTGGAAGTTTGTAGGTCCGTGGGAGGAGCGTGCGTGGTTTAGAGCATGCTCCTCAGCATCCTTATCCCATCCTTGAGGCCCGGATGGCGAGGATCTATACTCGCTACGGCCTTGTATCCTTCTAAGGCGGCCCTGTGCTTGCCCATCCGAGCGTAACACGAGGCCAACTCGTTCAAAGCGTCCACGTCCTGCGGGTTCCCGGGAAGGTACCTCTCAAAAAGCTCCACGGCCTTCTCCCATTCCCCTATCGCCCTACATAGCTTCCCGAGGTCCTTGTACACCCCATTGGGAGGGTCCAAGGCCCCTACCCTTCGGACGACCTCCATGACCCCCTCCCTATCCCCTCTCCGGGCCCGCAGAAGGCCCAAAGTGAGCAGAAGGCCGATGTGGTCGCTGTTTCCTTTCAAGCTCCTTTCGAGCACCTCACCGGCTTCGTATACATCTCCCTTGTCCAAGAGGACCTGCGCCAAAGCGTTAGCCATATCCGGGTCCTCCGGATCGTGGGAGAGGCCCTCCCGGTACACCTCCTCCGCCTTCCTCAGGTCCCCCTTCCTCCAATATGCGAATCCGAGCTCCCAGAAGAGCCAACCTTCTCCTATCCCCTCGTTCCTGGCCCTTTCGAGGACCGAAATTTGGTCCTCGCCCCTCCCCGAGCGTCCGTAGAGGGCGGCCAAGTTCCGGTAGTATATCCCCATCTTAGGGTTGTGTCTTATAGCCAAAAGGTAGGGCTCCTCGGCCAAGCTCGGTTGGCCCATAAGCCTGTAAGCTTCCCCTATGTTGAACCATGCCCTGTCCTCGAACCCGTAGGAATCCACCACCAGATAGCTGAACCTAGGCCTGCGGTACTCCTCCTTCCTGGCCCTCAGGAACTCCCGAAAGGTCTCTATCGCCTCCTGGTACCTCTCCTGCTTCATCCGGAGGGCCGCAAGTGTAAAAAGCACGTCCAAGTTCTTCGGGAAATCCTCCAACACCTCCCTGCACAGCTCCTCGGCCCTATCCAGATCTCCCAACATCATATGAGAATATGCCGTGTCGTACGCTATCATCTGCCAGTGCGAGGGGGACATCTTATCCCTGAGCCGTGCTATGACATCTTCCCCTATCTCTACGGCCTTCTCGAACTTCTTCCAGCTCCTGTAAACCCTTACGAGGTTGGACCAGGAGAAAGTGTCCTCGGGGTGTTCCTCGAGGTGCCTGTGCAGAAGCCCGCTCGTGCGTAGGAACTTCCTCTCCATCCTCTCTGGCGAGAGGTCGTACCCGTAATGGTAGACCTTTATCTCGCTCGTGGCCGCAAAACCGTCGTACACCAGTTGGTTGTGGACTATACCCTCGTAGTGGCCGTGCCCCCTGCGGAATATCCTCTGAAAGTAGTGCTTCGCAACCCCTCCCTTAAAGATGTTGTGGATGGCCACAAATATTGCGTTTACCTCCGGGACCTTATCCACGGCCCGCAGTATTTCCTTCAGCAACGGAGCATCCTCCCTGGCCAGCTCTTCGTCAGCATCGAGCTGGAGTATCCAATCACATCTTGCGAACTGAAGGCCGTAGTTCCTGGCCTCGCTGAAGCTGTCCTGCCAGGGATGGTGGTAGACCTTGGCCCCGTAGGCACGAGCTATCTCCACCGTGCGGTCGGTGGAGCCCGTGTCCACTATCACCATCTCGTCCACCACGTCCTTCACGCTTTCCAGGCACTTCGGAAGGAACTCCTCCTCGTCCTTGACTATCATGCAAAGGGAAAGTGTAGGGTATCCGGACATGGTCAACTCCTTAGTTGAACGCTCTCGGAATCCTATCCGCTCACCGTATACATGATTATATCCTCCAGCTTGGCCGTGGCCACACACAGGCAGGTGTCGGCAGCACCGTAGTACATCTTCACCTCCCCGTCGGGTTCGACTATCGCCCCGCAGGCGAAGACCACGTTGGGCACGTCCCCTATCCTCTCGTAGTTCTCCCTCGGCGAAAGCAGGGGCACCTTGCATCTGGCTACCACCTTGGATGGGTCCTCCAAGTCCAACAGGGCGGTCCCCACCCTGTACACCGGTCCCGACGAGGTCATCTGTACCCCGTGGTATATCTCCAACCACCCCCATTCCGTCTTTATAGGCGGCACGGATGCTCCCACCCTGTACGAATCCCAGTACCCCTCCCTCGGGGACAGGAGCACCTTCGAGTCCCCCCAGGCGTACAGGTCCTCGGAGTACGATATCCATATGCTTCCTACACCCAAGCCTATCGGCCTGTCCAACCTCACGTACCTCCCTCCTATCTTCTCCGGAAAGAGCACCCCGTCCTTGTTCCCGGGTTCGGAGATCAGGGCTATCCGTTCGAAGGTATGGAAGTCCTCTGTCTTAGCTAAGGCTATCCTGGGTCCATACTTAGAATATGCTGTATACATGACGTAGTAGCATCCATCTAAGGAAGTTGCCCTCGGGTCCTCTATCCCTTCCTGCTCGTAAACTCCGAAGACCCCTTCCCTCGCCGGGAACAGGACCGGTATTTCCTCAACCTCAAAGTGGAACCCGTCCCAGCTCTTAGCTAAGGCGAAGAAGGAATAGCCCTGCTGCCCCTCGACCCTGAGGAGGAGCAGGTACTCCCGCCCGAGCTTGACCGGCGTGCCGTTGAAGACGGTGTTACAGCGGAAGGGGATGTCCTCCAATGTGAGCACGGGGTTCCCCTCCCACCTGTGAAATACGTCCCTTCCCAGCTTTCTCCTTCTCATCTCAGAACTCCCTTATGCTTTCCTTGCAGGCTTTTATTATCTCCTCCACTTCGGTGGTCCC
>QNCW01000175.1 GCA_003645885.1 Candidatus Latescibacterota bacterium
CTCCACTCCCCGAGGCTGGTCAAGATAGAGGTAGTGCAGAAGGGAAAGGTCAGGAGAGCTAAGCTCTTCTACCTGAGAAAGCTAAGGGGTAAGGCGGCCAGGATAGCCGAGAGGAGATAAGAGAAAGACTTAGACTCCCCACCTTACCGACGAAGAAGGTATGTTCCTGTGCTGTAAAAGCTTGATCGTAGTTTGCAACAGGGCAATCTTCTTGAGTTTTAGAGGAAGTTTGGCTATATTTTTGATGTGTTGGACTTCAGCCTCCGATCGGTAAGCTACATCTGCCGCCTGAAGGTCAGGGAGAGGGCTCGCTCGTCGGAAGATGGCCCCGGTGACGTGATCCAGCTCACTTTCCGGAAGGCTGTGGGAAGATAGATTTAGCCTCGGAAACCTTCAACAAGGAGGTGCGCTATGAAGGGACTGTACTGGACTGCAGGGTTGTTAGCTGCAGGGCTCCTCGTGCTTTCCTGCGGGGGAGGACCTCCCCAGGGGGTGGGAGAGGCCCCATGTCCGGAGTGGTTCTCCAACCCCCCTCAGGACCCCGACTTCCTTTATGCCACTGCCACGGCGGTCTCCAGGGACCTCCAGCTCGCCTTGAACAAGGCCAAGACCGAGGCGAGGGCCGAGCTGGCCTCCCAGCTCGAGGTGCGCATGCAGGGCCTGAGGAAGAAGTTCGACGAGGAGGTGGGGCTCGGGGAGGACGCCCAGCTCCTGTCCATGTACACCCAGGCCACCAAGGAGGTAATATCTCAGGTGATGGTGGGCAGCCGCATCGCGAAGCAGTACACCAAGAAGGAGGGGACGGGCTGGAGGGCATGCGTACTGATGGAGCTTCCCATAGGGGCCGCCAACAAGGCCCTCGTGGACAGGATAAAGGCCAACGAGCAGATGTACACGAGGTTCAGGGCCTCCCAGACCTTCAAGGAGCTGGAAGAAGAGGTGAAGAAGTTTGAGGAGTACAAGAAGGAACATGGCATGTGAGGCCCGAGCCGGAAGGGAGGGGTCCGGGCGTCCCGGACCCCTCCTTCGCCTTTTGGGCTGGCTTTTGATCTGCCTCGGATGCGCCCTCGCTCCGGGCGGTGGGCGGGTGAAGGTCCATCGCTATCCCCTTTGGTTCCTGGAGCAGGGGAAGCTCGGGGGAGGGTACGCCGTCGGATATTCCCGGGCGTACGCCCGCAGGGATACGGCCGTGGCCGAGGCTCTCAGGGACGCAGCATGGAGGATGGTGCGCTCCCGGAAGGTATACATAGAGGCTGAACAGGGTTTCACCGAGGACGCCCTGGGCAAGCACTTTCAGGGCGAGAGGTACAGAATTTTGGTGGACACGAGCTTGGTGGAGGCCACGGCCGGAGGGCTCGAGCCTCTGGACGTGGCCGAGGTCGGGAACATGTTGATCGTCTTAGCGGGGAAGGAACCACCTCCGGAAGGATACAAGGTGAGGGTCCCGGTCCCATCGTCCGCCCCGTCGTGGACTACCAAGCCTCCTAAGAGGCCGGGGTGGGTCTACGCAGTGGGAGCGGCGCCGAGGTACTTCTACCTACAAAATTCTTGGATATATGCTGAAAGGGATGCATACCTTGAGCTTGCGAGGATAGTGGGGCTTAAGATATGGGACCTGAGGAAGGCCCTGGCCGGGAGCCCGGAGGGCGTGCAGATGACCGAGAGCAGGGCTGTGCTTCTGGGGGCGGAGGTCGTGGCGAGGTGGGAGGACGTGGAGAAGGGGGCGTTCTACGTGCTCGTGAGGATGCCTTTTTAGATGAGAGTTCTTGGTTGATCAGTTGTTCGTTGATTGGTGAACCAACAATCAACTGAAGCCGATAACCAGGAAGGGGCAGGAGGTGAAGCATGAGGACCGCTGCAGTGGTTCTGCTTTTGTTCTGCACGGCCTGTACCTCAGGCCCGCCGGGTTGGGTCACGAGGAGGGAGGTGCCCGATTACCCCAAGGAGAAGTATATAATAGGGATAGGTTCGGGGCCATCCCTGAAGGCCGCACAGGCCGGTGCCAGGGAGGACATAGCCGGACAGATAAGCGTGAAGGTGAAGAAGAGACTCGTGATCGATCTGGAGGAAACAGAGGAGAAGCTCAGGGAGGAGGTCCTGGGGGTAGTATCCTCCTCGGTGGAGATGACCCTTAAGGGCGTGGAGACCGTGGAGCAATGGTACGACGAAAAGAACGGCAGATACTATGTCTTAGCGGTGCTCAGCCGCTCCTCGGCCTGCCTGGATGCCCTGGGCCGCCTCAGGGACGCTGAAAGTAAGGCGGAGGATTACTTCTCGTACGGGGTCAAAGCTCGGAGGAAGGGGGACCTCGGAGGTGCCTTGGAGAACCTCCTCAAGGCCAAAAGGTCGCTTTTGGATGCCGAAGGGGCAAAGGGCATAGCTCAGGTGGTCTGCCCACAGGTCAGGCTCAGGGCCGAGGAGGCGTTCCGGGAGCTCGAGGAAGCTCTGAGCTTGGCTAAGGTCGAGGACGAGATAAGAGAGGTGAGGAGGGCGCTGGAGGGGGCATCCCTGGAGGAATGGACCGCTGCGTTCGGGTACGCCTTAGCTGAGAGGGTCGGGGAGATGCCTGCGGTTGTGGGGGCCTTCACCTACGGGGAGACGGGAGCCTCAGGGGAGTTCGGGAGGTACATGACCCGGGCGATCTCTTCCGCCCTCACCCAGGCGGGGGTGACCCTCCTGAAGAGGGACCCGGACCACCGAGGGATCTGGATTTCTGGAAGGTACTGGGAGGAAGGGGAGAGGGTTTTGGTGTACGCCGAACTCGAAGGGCCCGGGGGGGAGGTCGCATCGCTTCAAAGGGCCATAGGCAGAGACAAAGTATCGTACGCCCTGAAGCCCACCCTCTTGGAGGAGATGGAGCCCCTCGTGGGGTCGGGAGGGAAGGGCATAAACCTCGCCCTCTGGACCGACAAGGGCAGGAAGCCAGCCTATCGGGAGGGCGAACAGATGGTGGCCTTCCTCAAGGCGGACAGGGATTGTTACGTGCAGCTCATATATCACGACGCTGAGGGGAGGGATTTCCTCATATTCCCCAATAGGTTCCGCAGGGACAACTTCATAAAGGCCGGCAAGGTCTACCAGATCCCAGGCCCCGGAGATAAGTTCCGCTTCACCGTAAGCCCCCCCTTCGGAACCGAGGTGCTCAAGGCGTTCGCCTCCACAGATCCGATCCCCACGCCCCGGGGCAGGTTCGTGGGGGGAGGGCTGCTTTTGATGTCCGGCCCCACGAGGGACATAGTGGAGGAGCTAAAGAGGAAAATTCAGACCTCAGCAGGGTGGGCCGAGGCGAGCTGCCCTGTGAACACCATGCCCGCAAGGTAAGGTCAAAGGGAACTTGCCAACATAAAGGACATTTTATATCTTTGTCTGAGATGAAGCTTAACCCACTTCGAGCCCTGGGTGGCGATGACAATCTAAAATGCCCATCAATTAGTGCAACCTCAGGAGCGAGGAGTTCTGGAGGGGGGCTGACGCATAGATGCAGAGGGCTCAAGATTGGCTGAGGGAAGCTGAGGCCGAACTGGACGCAGCACAGAGCCTCCTTGATGGTAAGCATTGGTCCTGGTGCTGCTTCACATGTCAACAGGCGGCGGAGAAGGCGCTGAAGGCGGTCTGCGAATTTTTGCGAATCCCCCAGTTTGGGCACAATTTGAACATGCTCGTGCAGGCCATCGCTGCCCAGAGGGCAGTATCCGACTCCATAAGGACGGCATGTGCCCGCCTCAACCGTTACTACATTCCGACCCGTTATCCCAATGCTTTCGACCGAGGTGCCCCTGCAGATCAATTCCTTGAGGAGGATGCACATCAGGCATTGGAAGACACCCGGGAGGTGGTGAAGTTTGCCCAAGGGATTGTCGGACCTTCCCGATGTGGAGAAACTGGAGCGTTTTCTTAAGCGACTGCTGGAGCGGAGGGGTGAGGAACTGGAATTCGTCGTGCTTTTCGGCTCGATGGCCCGTGGGGACTGGTCCCTGTGGAGCGACTACGACCTCCTGATCGGCCTGAGGGGGGAAGATGGGAAGAGGCTGATAGACAGGATGGCGGAGTTTTCCTCGGAGGCAAACATCGAGGTTTTCCCCTACAGCCGCTCTGAGTGGAGGAGGATGTTCGAGGAGCTTCATCCTCTGCTTCTCGAGGCGTTTGAGCACGGGATAGTGCTTTGGGACATGGGGGAGTTTTCCGAGATGAGGAAAGTCTTTCGCATGTGGAGGACGAGCGGTCGGGTGGTGCCCTGGAAGTCGGGCTGGAAAATCAAGGAAGTTTAGCATGAAAACCATCTGAAAAAGGGGCTTCATCCGGAGGTGTCCCATGAGGATGCTGGGCTTCCTGTTCTGGCTCTCCCTGGCGGCATGGGCTTCCATTCCTTCTGCCCAAGAGAGGTTTCCTGGGGAAAGGGAGATGCCCCGCAGGGCTGCGAAGATAGCAGGTGAGGCAAAGAATGTGAGGCTCGTGGGAAGGTGGCCCTATGGGCCTGCTTTTGCTGTCGTCGTTCAAGGAAGATATGCATATTTAGGCTCGGGAGGAGTCGTTTTTGTCCTCGACATATCCGACCCATCCTCCCCCCGCAAGGTAGGGGAGTGTGCGACACCTGGGATAGTTGAAGGTCTTTTCGTCTCAGGGGATTATCTTTATGTTGCAGATGGTGAAGCAGGTCTCAGGATAATAGACATCTCATCCCCATCCTCTCCAAAGGAGGTGGGAGCATACGATACTCCGGGGTGTGCATGGGCTGTCCATGTCTCAGGTTCCTACGCTTATGTTGCTGATGGGAGGAAAGGTCTCAGGGTGATAGACATCTCGGACCCATCCTCTCCAAAGGAGGTGGGAGCATACGATACTCCGGACTGGGCAGAGGATGTCCATGTCTCAGGTTCCTACGCTTATGTTGCAGATAAGGAGAGGCTGTTTCCTAATACATGTTAACATATTATTGGACAAATGATTTGACATGGCGCAATGGGCGATGGTTAAGGAGGTTGACATACTGAGCAGTTGTATACACCAGAATCCTCCACATAA